>JBFYSG010000232.1:0-6892 GCA_041301835.1 Chloroflexota bacterium
CTTGACGGGCGGGGCGCGCAGCACCTGCCCGCGCCCGGCGGGGCGGTCGGGCTGGGTAACGATGCCGACGACCTGGAATTTCGCTGCCAGGGCATCCAGCACCGGGACGGCAAAATCCGGCGAGCCCATGAAGACGAGGCGCGGGGTGGGAGTCACGGGGTCAATTCTACTGCGATTCGGCGAATTGGTTAACCGGCATCCCCAAGGGATAGTACTTTTGTGTGCGGTAATTGGTTGATTTTTGTCCAGATTGGATGTAAAATAAACAAGATCCGAACTCAAGAACTTACCCTATCCCTTTGGAGGAACCGATGACCGAACAACCCGTTATGCCCGTTTCGCCCGATATCACCCAGGACGATAAGTTATGGGCTTTGCTCTCTTACATCTTTTCCCCGCTCGTTCCGATCATTGTCTTATTGATGGATGAGAAGAAGGCGCGCCCGTTCATCAAGTTCCACGCCGTCCAGGCGCTCATCCTGGGTTTGCTCATGGATGTGTTCTACCTGGTGCTGGGCTGGGTCTTCGTGGGCTTGTGCCTCGGGCTGGTGCTGTACGTCTACATGATCTACATCGGTATCAAGGCATACGGCGGCGAATCCCCGTCCGTGCCCGTCGTCACCGACATGATCAAGAAGAACAACTGGGGTTAATTCCAGTCATCCAATCAGAAGCCTGCTCACGGGCAGGCTTCTTTGGTTTAAGGGCATGAAACCGAACCGGCGGGATTGCGTAGAATCAGGTAGAATTAATCCACCAGAAAAGGAGAATGACCATGTCCCCCGAAAAGAGAAAACCCTCCCCGGCTGAGGAGATCGTCCCTGCCGCCTCCGGAGAGCCCCTGATCCTGCCGGTGCCGTCCGTGCCGCCGGTGCCGCCTTATCCGGTCGCCCAGCAGAAGCCCGGCATGGTGCAAGCCATTGCCATCATGACGCTGATCAACGGCGTGCTCAACATCCTGTACGGATTGGGCATGACCACGGCGATCGTGCTCGGCACCCTGTTCGTCGGTATCATCTGCGCACCGGTGACCATCCTGCCGGTGGTGCTGGGCATTTTCGAGATCATCTACGCGGTGAAACTGCTGGCGAACCCGCCCCAGCCGGTCAACCCATCGCAGTCGATCGCCATCTGCGAGATCATTGCCGTCTTGAGCGGGAACTTCATCTCGCTGGTGGTCGGTATCCTGGCGCTGGTCTTCTACAACGATTCCTCCGTCAGGGCTTATTTCACCCGCATCAACAGCCAGGGCTGAACCACAGGTTGAACCCATTGACCCCGCCCCGGCGGGGTCTTTTTTTTGCAACCTTCCACGCCGCCGGGCGTATGCTGGATGAATAAACAATCGAGAAAAGGAGTATCGCATGACCCAACAAACGCAAGGACAACCCCTGTTCGAAACCCCCGCCCCGGCTTTGCCCGCCGGAGATACCGGTCCGGGCGATGAGCGCACCTGGGCGCTGCTTGCCCACCTGAGCGTCCTGCTCAACCTGATCACCGGGTTCTTTGGACCGCTGGCGGCATTCATCATCTACGTGGTCTACAAGGACCGTTCGCGCTTCGTGGCATACCACGCCCTGCAAGCCGCCATCTTCCAGTTGATCTGGTGGTTCGGCGGCGGCGTCCTGATCGGCATCGTGTGGGCGTTCGTCGGCGCCCTCTCGGCGGTGCTCATCGGCGTGGTGCTCATCCCCTTCGCGCTCATCTTCACGCTGGCGCTGGCATGCCTGCCGCTGGGTGCGCTGGTCTACGGGGTTGTTGGCGCGGTGCAGGTCAGCCAGGGACAGGATTTCCGCTACTGGCTGGTCGGCGACTGGGTGCGCGGCACCCTGACGGGTGAATGAGGCAAATGCTTTTTTAACTTGACTCCCCTTCCCCTTGCTCTTACAATGAACCGGCAATGCCAATCCAACGGCGGCAGGGAAGAGATTCGAACCCCGGCGCAAGCCAGGGTGCGAACACCGAAGGGGCAAACCCGGGCAGGCATACCCGGGTGAAACTCTCAGGTAAAAGGACCCTGCGCCGCTCCCCTCTGGAAAGTCCCCGCGCGGGGACACCGACGGTGCAATCCTGGGACCGGAGTTGAACGCCAACGGTTCGGGAGAATCTCTCAGGTCGATCACAGAGGCGCGCGAGATTGAATCGTGCGCCTTTTTTCATACCCGCTGAAGGCATGCCAGGGCGGGAACCCTATCAGGAGATGAATCCATGAATATACCTGCCAATCTCAAGTACTCCAAGTCGGATGAATGGTACGACCCGGCAAGCGGCAAGATCGGACTGACCGACTATGCCCAGAGCCAGTTGTCGGATATCGTCTTCGTCGAGGTGCTCGTCTCGGCTGGTGACGCGCTGGAAACCGGCAAGACGCTCGCCTCGGTGGAATCGGTCAAGGCGGCGGCTGAGACCTACGCCCCGGTCAAGGGCAAGGTCGTGGCGGTCAACGAAGCCCTGAGCGGCACTCCGGAAGTCCTTAACAGCGATCCCTACGGCGCCGGCTGGATGGTGCAGGTGGCAGAAGCGGACGCCTCGGGTATGCTGGATGCCGAATCCTACAGCCATTATTGCCAGGAACGCGAACACTAGTCCTTGCGGCAGCCAGCCCTGCCTCACCCGCCCGCTTCCGGGGGGCGGGAGACACCTGGCGCGGAGAGATCCATGACCTATATCCCGATATCCCCGATGGAACGGGATGCGATGCTGAAGACCATCGGCGTCAAGACGATCGATGAGCTCTTCAAGGACGTGCCGGCGAAGCATCGCTTCCCTGAACTGAAACTGCCCGCGGCGGTCACAGAAATGGAAGCCGCCGCAGACATGGACGACCTGGCGCTGGGGAACGAGTCGCTGCGCGATCTGGTCTCCTTCCTGGGCGCAGGCGCCTACAACCACTACATCCCGGCAGTGGTCGATCACATCCTGCGGCGCGGCGAATTCTACACCGCCTACACGCCCTACCAGCCCGAGATCGCCCAGGGCACCCTGCAGGCGATCTTTGAATATCAGTCGCTCATCACCGCCCTGACCGGCATGGAGGTCTCCAACGCCTCGCATTATGATGGCGCCACCGCGGTGGCTGAGGCGGTCAACCTGGCTTATGCCCAGTTCCGCGGCAAGCGCAACCGGGTGGTGATCTCGCCCGCCGTCCACCCGCAGTACCGGGCGGTGGTGCGCACCTACACCCAGGGGATGGGGATCGAACTGGCGGGCGATGACGCCCGTGCCGACCTGGAAGCAGGACCCGAGGCGCTCGGAGCGCTGGTGGACGACAACACGGCGCTGGTCATCATCCAGTACCCCGATTTCTTCGGGCGCATCCACGACCCGGCTGCCCTGATCGAACAGGCGCATGCCCGCGGCGCGCTGGTGTGCGTGGCGGCGAACCCGACCGCCCTGGCTCTGTTGAAGACCCCGGGCGAACTGGGCGCTGACATCGTGGTGGGCGAAGGGCAGCCGCTGGGCATCCCGCTCTCCTACGGCGGACCGTACCTGGGTTTCTTTGCCACCCGCCGCCAGTACGTGCACAAGATGGCGGGGCGGCTGGTGGGTGAGACCGAGGACAACCGCGGGCAGCGCGCCTACGTTCTCACGCTGACCGCCCGCGAGCAGCACATCAAGCGTGACCGCGCCACCTCGAACATCTGCACCAACCAGGGGCTGATGGCACTCGCCTCGGCGGTCTACCTGGCGGTGGTCGGCAGGAGTGGTCTGCGCCAGGTGGCGGAACTGTGCTTCCATAAGGCGCACTACGCCGCTGAGACCTTGGGCAAACTGCCCGGCTTCAGCCTGTGCTTTTCCGCCCCCTTCTTCCATGAGTTTTCGCTGTGCTGTCCGAAACCGGTGCAGGAGATCAACCGCCACCTGCTGGAACACGGCATCCTGGGCGGGTATGACCTGGGTCAGGACTACCCGGCGCTCAAGGATCACATGCTGCTGGCGGTGACGGAAATGAACACCAAGGATGACATCGATGCCCTGGCGGGCGTCCTGGCGGAGGTGTGCCATGGCTAAGATCATCGAGCCCACCCTGTTCGAACTCTCCTCCCCGGGGCGGACGGGCGTCACCTTCCCCCAGTCGGATGTACCGCCTGCCAGCCTGCCCGAAAACCTGCTGCGCGGCATCCTGCCCCTGCCCGAACTGGCAGAGGTGGACGTGGTGCGCCATTATATGCGCCTCTCGGGTTTCAACTACAGCGTGGATGCCGGCTTCTATCCGCTGGGTTCCTGCACGATGAAATACAACCCCAAGATCAACGAGGATACCGCCCGCCTGCCGGGCTTTGCCGCCACCCATCCGCTCCAGCCGATCGAGACCGTGCAGGGCAACCTGGTCATGATGTACACCCTGCAGGAGTGGTTGAAGGAGATCGCCGGATTCGCGGCGGTCAGCCTGCAGCCTGCCGCCGGGGCGCACGGCGAACTGACCGGCGTGCTGATGATGCGCGCCTATCACCACAGCCGCGGCGATGCCAAACGGAAGAAAATGCTCATCCCCGACTCGGCGCACGGCACCAACCCCGCCTCCTCGGGCATGATCGGTCTGGACATTGTACAGATCCCCTCGGACGCGCGCGGCAACGTGGACCTTGCCAGCCTGCGGTCCGCCTGCGACGACAGTGTCGTCGGCTTAATGCTGACCAACCCCAATACGCTGGGCTTGTTCGACGAGCATGTGGAGGAGGTCATCCGCATCGTGCATGAATGCGGCGGGCTGGTCTACGGCGATGGCGCCAACCTGAACGCCCTGCTGGGCATCGTCCGACCCGGGGACCTGGGCATCGACCTGATGCACTTCAACCTGCATAAAACATTCTCCACCCCACACGGCGGGGGCGGTCCGGGCTCGGGACCGGTGGGGGCAGCTGCCCACCTGGTCGATTTCCTGCCTGCTCCCATTGTCGGCATCGTGGAAGAAGGGACATCCGAGACGCCTCCGTTGTACGGTTTCATCGACCCGGCACACTCGATCGGGCGTGTCAAGGCTTTCCACGGTCACGTTGGCATGATCGTGCGGGCATTCACCTACATCGCCATGCACGGCGCGGATGGACTGCGCCAGATCGCCGAATATGCCGTCCTGAACGCCAATTACCTGCTGGCGCGCCTGCGCGCGACCTTCCCGGTCCCTTATGACCGCATTTGCATGCATGAGTTCGTTGCCGAGGGCAGGCTGGCGGGAACCGACATCCGCGCCCTGGATATTGCCAAGAGGCTGATGGATTACGACTTCCACCCGCCGACCAATTACTTCCCGCTCATCGTACACGAAGCGCTGATGATCGAACCGACCGAGACGGAGAACAAAGCCACCCTGGATGCCTTCGCCGAGGCGTTGATCAAGATCGCCGCGGAAGCCCGCACCGAACCGCAGTTGCTGCACGAGGCGCCTCACAAGACCCCCTTCGGTCGCATGGACGATGTCAAGGCGGCGCGCGAACTGGTGCTGTGCTGCTGGCTCCCGCCGCAGGACGGAAAATAAGTCATTCAAGCAGCGTTCCAGCGGGGGGGCGGAGCCATTCCGCCCCCCCGCAAGGTTTTTCCTGTGGACCCGATACGGATTGCCCAACTGGCTGACCTGCCCGCCCTGGTGGCGATCTACAACCAGGCGATCGCCCGGCGCAATGCCACGGCTGATACCATCCCGCTGCAGGTTGACCAACGCATGGACTGGTTCCACCTGCACACGCCGGATGCCTACCCCATCTATCTATATGAAGAAGGCGGTCAGGTGCTGGGATGGCTTTCGATCAGCCCGTACCGCGGGCGCCCCGCCCTGAGCCGCACCGCCGAGGTCTCCTATTATGTGGACTATGCCTGTCATGGGCGCGGCATTGGCACGGCGCTGCTCCAACATGCCCTGGCACAGGCACCCCGCATCGGTAAGAGGGTCTATCTCGCCATCCTGTTGGAATGGAACACCGCCAGCCTGCGCCTGTTGGAAAAAGCCGGGTTTGAACGCTGGGGCTACCTGCCCGAGGTCGCCGAGTTTGATGGGAAATTGTGCGGGCAGTATTATTACGGCAAGATCCTGGCGGGGCGCTCAACCTCTGCCATTAAGTCTGCTGCCTGAAGGAGGCTGCCATGGAGAAACCTTCACCCGCCCTGCGGCGCGCAACTGCTTTCCGCTGGGTGGCGCGCATCTGGAGCGCGACCGTGCTGGCGCTGGCTGTGGTGGAGATCCTCGTCCCGGACGCCTTTTCCGGCGAGCCGGTGCCGGCGGAGGACTGGTTCCTTGTCAGCCTGTGGCTGACCGCCATCCTAGGCTTGATGCTCGCCTGGAAGTGGGAAGCCTTCGGTGCCATCCTGGCGGTCGCGGGGATGGCTCTACGCGAGATCGCTTTTTACCTGTTCAAGGGTTACTGGACGCCGCTGTTCCTGATCGTGTGGCTGCTGGTCATCCCGCCGGCGCTCCTGTTCCTGGCTGCCTGGTGGCTGGAACGCAAGGGGAAAGTGGATCAGGGTGTGAGCCAGGCGTAGTCGAACAGGTTGACAGCCTGGTCTGCCAGCAGCAGGCTGGTACCTCCGATCGTCTGCAGGCGGATCTCACCCCATGAGGCGAACAGGAATTCCTCTGCGCTGATCCAGACGATGGGATCGGCAGTACCTGTGTCTGCCAGCGGGAAAGGCTCGGCGCCCAGCTGGCATAGATACGTCACGGTCATGGGCACATCGTCCCACTCCTCTTCCACGTTGACCAGGAAACGCTCGGAATCCGGTGCCCAGCCGATGAACATGCCCTGCTCCAGGGCGGTGAAGGGCATGAGTTCGCCTGACAGGTCAACGATGCGCACCTCTTGCAGACCCTCGGTGCTGGTGAAGCCCAGGCGCTGACCGTCCGGTGACGGCAGCCCCCAGGTATTGGCGACCGCCACCTGCTGGCGCGGCTCACCCG
>JBFYSG010000234.1:0-4128 GCA_041301835.1 Chloroflexota bacterium
TGCTGCTGGTCGTCCGCCGGGTCTTCTTTGGAAAAATGCCGGAGGAATTCGAACACCATATCACGCCGATCAACCGGCTGGACAAGATCGCCCTGGGATTGCTGATGGCTTTGATGATCGCCATCGGCTTGATCCCGGCGTTGATGGTCCCCTGGATACAATCCGGCGTCGGGCATATCCTTGCCCTGCTGGGAGGCGCCTCATGAGCACTGTCCTTGCCGTCCTGCCTGAGATCCTGCTGCTGGCGCTGGGCATCCTCATCCTGACCGTGGATCCCTTCCTGAAAAAAGATGAGACCCGCAGGCGTTTCCTGGGGTGGTTCACGGCGATCGGCATGCTGATCATCTTGTCCCTGAGCCTAGCTTTCACCCGCCCGGCGGATCCCAGCCTGGTATTTGGCGGCATGATCCGGCACGACCTGGCAGGTTTCGTGTTCAAGTCCTTCTTCCTCTTCGCCGGTGCGGTGACCGCCCTGTTCTTCATGGATACGGACAAACTGAACCAGCGAGCGGAATCCTACCTGCTACTGGTGGCGGCGGTGCTGGGGATGTGCCTGATGGCGTCCTCCGCCGACCTGGTGATGGTTTACCTTGCGATCGAGACAACCTCCATACCGCTCTACATCCTGGCGGGGTTCCTGCGGGAGGATGACCAGTCGACCGAGGCGGGGTTCAAATACCTGCTCTTCGGCGCGCTGACTTCGGCAGTCCTGTTGTACAGTTTCAGCCTCATCTACGGCTTTAGCGGCACGACCAACCTGTACGGTTTGAGCGCTTATTTCAAGGACTTCAACCTGGTATCGGCAGGCATCACCTTCCTGGTGCTGGCAGGGCTGGCGTTCAAGGTTTCGCTTTTTCCCTTCCACTTCTGGGCGCCGGATGTCTATGAAGGCGCGCCGACCTCGGTGACCGGATTCCTGTCAACCGCCTCCAAGGCTGCCGGGTTTGCGGTGCTCCTGCGCCTGTTCAGCGCGGTCTTCCCGGGCATCCATGCGGACTGGAGCCTCATCCTGGCGATCCTTGCGGCGCTGACCATGACGGTCGGAAACCTGGCGGCTCTGGCGCAAAAGAGCGTCACCCGCATGCTGGCTTATTCCTCCATCGCCCATGCCGGTTATGCCATGATCGGCGTGGTGGCGTACTCACAACTGGGGACGGCAAGCACCATCTTCTACCTGATCGCCTACATGCTGACCAACCTGCTGGCTTTTGCCATCGTAGCCATCGTGGCGCGTGCCAGCGGCTCGGAGGAATTCGCTGCTTATAACGGCTTGAGCCGGCGCAATGCCGCCCTGGGGCTGGCGGCGCTGGTGGCTTTCCTGTCCCTCTCGGGCATGCCGCCCTTTGCCGGATTTGTCGGCAAGGTATTCGTCTTCGTCGCGGCGGTCGAAACCGGTTGGGTTTGGCTGGCGATCGTGGGCGTGCTGAATTCCATCTTCGGTTTGTACTACTACTTGAATGTGCTCAAAGCGGTCTACCTGTTCCGCATGGAGAACCAGGACGAACATCTGCATCCCATCCCGCTGCCGGTCCCTGTTGCCATAGGTCTGATCGTACTCGTGGCGGGCATCATCCTGCTGGGGACGCTCTTTGCTCCCTGGTTCGAGGCGGCGACACAAGCCGCGCTGGCTCTGTTCTAGACGGCATGCTGAGCCTCTGATATAATTCCGCCGCCATGAACGGACCCGACAGCCAGAAACAGGACGAATTCCGCGCCGCGGTCATCATGACCGTGGTCTGGGTTGCCGGTCTCACGCTGGTGGTGATCTTCCTGGCGCTCTTCGCCGGATTGATGTTGGATAAATTCCTGGCAAGCAAACCGCTTTTCACGATCCTGTTCATGGTTGCCAGCATTCCGCTGACCATATTCCTGACCCTGCGGGTGGTCCGCAAGGCATCCGGACGGATCCAACCCACAAATGGAAAAACGGCTCCCGAGGAGGAACCCCATCGTGGCATTGACAACTGAAATGGCTCCCAAGAAGAAATGGTGGCGCTGGGGAACGAACCGCTGGATCGTCCTGGCGCTGATCATCATGGGCTTCATCGCCGCCCAGTTCTTCTCGCCGGTGAGACCGTTCGTGCAACTCCCGGCGGAACATTGGAGTGAGCATCCGCTTTTTACCCTGCCAGTCATTGGTGAGTTCTATCTGACCAATACGCTGGTGGCTCTTTTCATCGTGGATCTCCTGGTCATCCTGCTGGCATTTTCCTTCAAGCGGGCGGTGGCGAAAGGCAGCCTGGTGTTGAAAGGCATCCCGGGCGCACTGGAAGCCCTGCTGGAAATGCTCTTTAAAATGACCGAATCCACGGCGGGGAAATGGGCATGGACGATCTTCCCCTGGTTCGCCACCATCACCATCCTGGTGCTGGCTGCCAACTGGATGGAACTGATCCCTGGCGTGGACAGCATCGGCGTGATCGAGGAGGCGCACGGCGCCGGGTACGGCGTCCAGCAGTTGGGCGCCTGGTTCGCCACCATCGTCAACCCGGAGGTCGCCGAGCACGGGTATCACCTGGTGCCCTTTGTGCGCGTGGTCTCGACCGACCTGAACTTCACCGTGGCGCTGGCGCTCATTGCCGTGATCGCGGTGCAGGTCATCGGCATCCGCGCCCAGGGGATGAAGTATTTCACCAAATTCTGGAACGTCAAGACCTTCTTCAGCAAGCCCATTTTTGGCGTGATCGACTGGGGTGTCGGCTTGCTGGAACTGGTGTCTGAATTCTCGAAGGTGCTTTCGTTTGCCTTCCGTCTTTTTGGTAATATCTTTGCCGGTTCGGTGCTGCTGTTCGTCATGGGCTCACTGCTTGGCGCCATTGCCATCATGCCGTCCATGTTCTACATGCTCGAGTTCTTTGTCGGCGCGATCCAGGCGATCGTGTTCGGTCTGCTGACGATGACCTTCATGGCGCAAGCCACGCAGGGACACGGCGGCGGGCATGAAGAGGCTCATTAAGGTTCGGGCGAGGAATGCCCGGGTCATCCATATCCTGACGGCGGAGATCCCGCCCGAATCCATACGGAGGAAGTATCCATGACAGGTGATATCATTATTGCAGCAAAATTGATCGGTGCAGGTTTAGCCATGATCGGCGCCATTGGTGCGGGCGCCGGGATCGGCATCGTGACCAGCGGTGCGGTGCAGGCGATGGGCAGGAATCCTGACGCCACCGGCACGATCCAGACGAACATGATCCTCGGCATTGCCTTCGCGGAAGCCGTTGCCATCTACTGCCTTGTGGTTGCCCTGCTCATCCTCTTCGTGGTCGGCTAGAGCAGCGGATCGTCAGCGAAAAGAGAAGGAGGTTTTCCTTGGATCAACTTGGACTCAACCTGGGATATTTGCTCGTCCAGATCTTCTGTTTCTTTATCATTTTCGTGGTGGTGCGCGCCTGGATCGTCAAACCGCTCAGGGTGATGCTGGAGAAGCGGCGGGCGATGATCAACCAGCAGGTGGAAGATGCACGCATTGCCGCCGAAGCGCGTGCCAATGCCGAGCAGGAAGCCGCCAAGGTGGTTGCCGAGGCGCAGGTGAAAGCCGGGCAGATCGTGCGCGAAGCCACCGAACGGGCTGAACAGGCTGCCAAGGATGTGCGCGCCGCCGGGGATGCCGAAAGCGCCAAACTGCGCACTGCCGCGCTGGCAGAAGCGGAAGGCGAGCGCAACCGCATCCTTGCGGATCTGCGCGGGCAGGTTGCGGCGCTCTCGATCGCCGCGGCCCAGAAACTGGTGGGCGAAGCGCTTGATGAGAAGCGCCAGCACGCCTTGATCAATGAATTCTTCTCCGGCATCAAATCGGGCAAGGTGGTGGTGCTGGATGCCGGCGAGGTGAAGGGCGCTGCAGCCGAGGTGACCTCAGCCCTGCCCCTGACCGACGCCGAGCAGGCGACCGTCAAGAAGGATGTCCTGGCGAAGATGGGCAAGCAAGCCACGGTAAGTTTCCGCGTGGACCCATCCATCCTGGGCGGGCTGGTCGTACGCGTGGGCGACAAGGTCCTGGATGGTTCCGTCCAGGCACAACTGGAAGGTCTGCGCCACTCGTTGAAGTAAACATTTCCCTGTTTACCAAAGAGGGTTTTGGCGATATGATTTGTCAGACCCTCTTTTTATTTTAACTGCCGGACGATT
>JBFYSG010000237.1:0-4362 GCA_041301835.1 Chloroflexota bacterium
TTCCTCGTCCCCGGAGGCGCCGTAGAAGTAATAGCCCATGCTCGGGCTGGCGAACGCCATCAGCGCCGCCAGCGTGCGCCCCTGGTACTCCGCCACGAACAGTTCACATTCTCCGCGGGCATGGAACAGGTCGTAGGCGCGCTGGTAGTAGGCAAGCGAATGGACATGGAACGCCTCGCGCCGGCTGGTCACTTCCATCAACGCCTGGAAGGCGTGCAGGTCCTGCGAGGCGCGCACGACCACTTCCTTGCGCCCTGCCAGCCGGATGTTGTAGCGCGTCTTGGGCTTCATCCGGTTGAACACGTCCTCCTCGCTGCCGCCCAGGTCGATCACCAGCGTGCTGCACGGTTGGACGTGTTGAAGGCTGGGGATGAAACCCGGGGCGGGTGGACCCACCGGCGCGCCCTCCCCCTCCCAGCCATCCTGCTCCACTTTCAGGAAGATGGCGCGCCGTACCCGGCAGGCTTGATCGACTGCCTGCCAGAACCTGGCTTCACCCTGTGGATGCGGCTCAAAGATGACGGGACCCTTGGGGATGTATGCAAAACTCATCCCCAGCGGCATGCGCCGGAACAGGATCTGCGCACCGATGCCCGCTTCAGCCAGGCGCAGCGCGTCCCAGCCGAAGGCAGACTTCAACGCACCCCACTCGCCCGTCTGCAGGAGATGGACTTTGGGGTGCCCTGCCAGCAGGGCGTTCCAATCAGGGAGGGTCAATTCAGGCATAGGCAATCGCGGGGTCAGGCAGATCGTTCCGGATCAGGTATGAGACTGGGTTTTACGGGCAAAACCGACCAGGGTGGCTTTGAAGATGCCGGGAGCCACCTTCTGGTGCAGGACTCCCAGCCAGTAGGCGAAGCGGTTGAAGGACAGGTAGGAGGGCTCCGCCTCGTAGCCGTAGAGCACGTGCTCCTTGAAACCGTGCGCCTTCAACTGGCGCGCGATCCGCTTCAGGGTGTTGCAGCGGTACAGCGTGGGGAAGACATCCTGCGCCTGCCGTGCCGCCTGCACCCGGGCGGTCACCCGGGCGTGGAAGCGGTTGGGGATCAAGCGCGCCAGCACCGCGATGTAATTCCAGGCGTTGGGTGTCCGCAGGCAGAGCACGCCTCCCGGGCGCAGCACCCGGTTGGCTTCACGGAACAGCGTGGCAGGTTCCGCCAGGTGTTCGAGCACATTGTCGCAGACGATCAGGTCGATCGAGCCATCCGCCAGGGACCAGGTCTCACCGAGGATGGGGATGAACGCATCGATGCAGGGGTTTTCCCGGGCGGCAGGATCGACATCCATGCCGATGACCCTGCCTGCTTTGCCTTTCAGGATCCTGAGGTCCCGCCGGAACGGCACGGGGTCCTCCAGGTACCTGCCCCTGCCGCAGCCGACATCCAGGACCACGGACGAAGGGCTCAGCAGCGCATTGACCCGGCTGTAGAAAGCGACGGTGCCGTCGATATGCGTGTACCCCCCGAACCTGCTCTCTGGATAGAATTCACCCTCGTACGACATCAGGTTGCTCTCCCCCCCGGACGGGGAAACGCAGATCAGCCTTCATCCGGGGTCGGCACCCCTGCCAGGTCCTTGCTGGGGACCGGCGCGCTCATGGATTCCTCGTTCAGCAGGTCCATTGCCCAACTGCTCTCGTTGTTGGTCAGCAGGTACAGCCCTTCCTGTTTGAGGAATTCGATGTTGCTGTAACGGGCATCGCGGTAATCCGCCACCCTGCCGCTCTGGATGGCTTCGATCACCTGCAGCACGCCCTGCTCGACCGTCCAGGTGGGCGTGAAGCCCAGGATCTGATCGATCTTGTGGAAATCCACCCAGTAGTTGCGCTTATCGACGACATCATCCTTGTTGACGACCACCGCCCCGGGCACCAGCCCGTGGATGATCGCGCCGATCTGGTTGATGGTGAAGTTTTGCGTATTGGACCCCACGTTGAAGATCTGGTTGCGCACCAGGCGCAGGGGCGTCTCCAGTACGGAGGTGATCGCCCGGGCGGCATCATCCACGTGCAGGAAGGGACGCCATTGATCGCCCCCGAAGATGGAGATCTCTTTTTCCACGACCGCCTTGGCGGTCAGCAGGTTCACGACCAGGTCGAAGCGCGGGCGTCCGGAGAGTCCGTAGATGGTGCTCAGGCGCAGGATGACCGGCGCGAATTGATCGTCCGCCAGTTTCAACAGCACCTTTTCCGAGGCAATCTTGCTGCGCGCATACAGCGAGACCGGGCGCAGTTCGGAGCGCTCGTCGAGTTTCTGGTCGCTGGCGCCGTACACCGAGCAGGTGCTGGCAAAGATGAAGTGACCGACGCCGCTGCCCTTGGCGACCGAGGCGATCATGCGGGTCGCCATCAGGTTGATCTCCAGCGTCAGTTCCTCGTTGAGGGCGCAAGCCGAATCGCCCACCAGCCCGCCCAGGTGGATGACCGCATCCATGCCGTGGATCGCCTGCACCACCTTTTCCACCTGGCGGAAATCCGCCTGGATGATCTCAAGGTGGGGGTGGTCGAGCCATTCCTTGATCGGGTCGGTGCCGTAGAGCAGCAGGTCCAGCAGGCGGACATGGTAGCCCTTCTCCAACAACCTGGGCAGCACGGCTGAACCGATGTAGCCCGCACCCCCAATGACCAACACGTTGCGGATCGCTCTATCCCCGATCTGGGTGGGTTTGCTGCTCTCGGTGCGGACGATCACCTTCCAGATCGTGGACCAGATCCGGGCAAGGATCAACAGCACGGTGCTCAAGCCCCATGCCAGGATCAGCGTGCCGCGCGGGAAGTTCAGGACCGTCCCCAGCGAGCCGAGCAGGTTGCTTTGCGCCAGGTAGGTTAAAAAGCCGAACAGGATGTATGCCAGGCTGACCGCCTGGATCACGATCAGCACTTTGTAACGCCCGCGATAGAAACGTCCATAGGTGTAGAAGCCGCTCAGGGTGAAGACGAGCAGGCAGATCAGGGTCAACAGCCAGGCGTTGTTGCCGTACACGCCCCAGTAATAGCGGAAGGTGTACTGGAAGTCGAGCGCGACCTCGGGGTTGCTGTCGTTGGCGATCCACAGCATGCGCGTCACCAGCGAAATCAGGACGGCAAAATTGATCAGGATCGCGTCGGCAACAAAACGAACGATCGCCTGAAATGTGACGGCTTTCTTCAACCAGGGGCGGATATTTTTCATGCTGAGGCTAGTTTTTGATGGACCGCCGCCGCATGTTCATGCAGGCGCAGGAAGAGGTCGCAGATGTGCATGGCGGTTTCGGTGCTCATGTCCGACCACATCGGCAGGCTCAAACTGTGCGCCGAAAGGTAGTCTGTATTGGGCAAGGCTCTGCCGTCATAAAAGCCGCGGTAGGCGGTCTGTTTGTGGATGGGAGGCTGGTAATACTTGCGCGTGTCCACGTTCTCCGCTGCCAGGCAGGTCGCCACCTCGTCGCGGCTCAAACCGAAATGCTCGCCATCGATGGTCAGCGACAGTTCGCGGTAGGAATGGCGGTTACCCGGGCGGACCTGCTGGAAGCCGATGCCGGGCAGGTGTCCCAGCCGTTCCTGGAACAGGGCGACGGTCTCGTTGCGCCTGGTCGCTGCAGTCTCGAGCATCTCCAGGCTGTACAGTCCCAACAGGGCGGATAATTCCGGCATGCGGGCGTTCAAGCCAGCGTACAGCGTATCATAACTGCCGTCGTTGCCATACTCCCGCCCGATGCGGATCTGCTCAGCCAGGGCATCGTCGTCCGTCGAGACGATCCCGCCCTCTCCGCTGATCAACAACTTGGTCGGGCTCAGGCTGAAGATCTGCGCGTCGCCTTGTTTCCCGACCGGCACACCCTGGTACTGGGCGCCTGCGCCGTGGGCGGCATCGAAGATCAATTTAAGGTTGTGCTTGCGGGCGATCTTCTCCAGCTCGGTGATATCAGCCGGGTTGCCGAACTGGTGGACTGCCACGATGGCGCTGGTCTGCGGGGTAATGGCGGCTTCGGCGGCTGCCGGGTCCATGTTGTTCGTCTGGCGGTCCACGTCCACGAAAACGGGGCGCAGACCCGCCCAGACCAGCGCGCTGGCGGTCGCCATGAAGGTGAAACTGGGTATCAGCACATCTCCGCTCAAGCCGGAGGCTTTGTGCACCAGCATCATCCCGGAGGTGCAGCTGGAAACCGCTACCGCGTTCCGCACGCCCAGGTGTTGGCACATGGCGGCTTCGAATTCGCGCATGAACTTGCCTTTGGTGACCATGCCCGTGGCAAGGATGTTCTCCACGCCGCCCGCCATCCTAGCGAAATCAGGCAGCACCGGGCGCACCATCGGGACCATCTGGTTGATAGCAGGCTCTCCCCCCAGCACAGCAGGTTTTGGTTGAGTCATGGGTAGGATTT
>JBFYSG010000238.1:0-10351 GCA_041301835.1 Chloroflexota bacterium
CGGGCTGCGCAAACCCCTGCCGTAGCGGCAGGGGTTGTCCCATGCTTCCATGATCCACCGGGGGGGTCAGGCGGGCGAGGCCAATAGTTTGCGGATGTGGTCGGTGTGGTCGCGCTCGTGCCAGACGGCGCGGCGCAGCACCTTGCGAGGGCTCCACAACTCGCCGTCGATGCCGGTGACCTGCTTCACCTCCACCAGCGCGGGCAGCACCTCGAGCAGGCGCTGGCGGGTCTTCTCAAGGCGTTCCAGCGGCTCCGGCGGCACCTCGGGGCGCGGGAACGCCAAGCCCAAGCGGTCCAGGTACCACCATTCGGCGCCGCCGACGTGCCGGGCGATGCCCGCCACGTCCCAGCGCTCGCCTTCAGGCTTGCATGCCCATTGTTCGGCGCTGAGCGGGCTGAGCACCGCGAGCAGGTCCTGGCGGCTCCAGTCCAGCAGTTTATAGGCTTCCTCCAGGTCGCTGACTGTCAGCGGCTTCCAATCGAACTGGAAGAACGGCTCAACGGTGTATTCACCCTTCTCGACGATATCCAACTCGGCGTTGATGTCGTAATCGTTGAAGGTCTCCTCGAGCACGAGTTCCGGCTCGTGCGGGTCCACCCAGGCGGGTTCGTGCTGCTCGATCCAGCGGGCGTAGTCCTGGATGGCGGGGACCAGCAGTTCGAGCGCCTGGTCGGAATCGGGACCGTAGGCGTAACAGCCGGGGTGTTCGAGCGCCCAGGCGATGGAGCGGTAGCCTTCATTGTTGTTCTCTATGCCAACACGGAAGATCATGCCAGCCTCCTTCCGGGCGGTCAGACCATACGGGCATGGTCCCTATCCATCCCGGTTGTCATCAACCATGCCTTTCCATGAAGTGTTCCATGCGCCGCAGGGCTTCCTCGATCTTCTCGTAGGCGGTGGCGTAGGAACAGCGCACGAAGCCCTCGCCGCCCCCGCCGAAGGCGTTGCCGGGCACCACGGCGACATGCTCCTCCTTGAGGATGGCTTCAGCGAAAGCCTCGTCGTCCATGCCGGATGCCTTGATGAACGGGAAGGCGTAGAAGGCGCCGCGCGGCTCGAAGGTCGTCAGCCCAAGGCGGTTGAGCCCGCTGACGATCAGGCGGCGGCGGCGGTCGTATTCCGCCACCATGGCTTGCACGTGTTCCTCCCCGTGGAGCAGGGCTTCCAGGGCGGCATCCTGGGCGGTGGTGGGCGCTGACATGATGGTGTACTGGTGGATGCGCACCAGCCCCTTGATGATGTCCTGCGGTCCGCAGGCATATCCGATGCGCCAACCGGTCATGGCGTATGCCTTGGAGAGACCGCCGAGCAGGATGGTGCGCCGGCGCACCTCCTCGCCCAGCGAGGGCACGCAGACATGCTCGAAGTCGTACACCAGGCGGTCGTAGATCTCGTCCGAGACGATCAGCAGGTCGTGCTTGATGGCGAGCTCAGCCACACGCTGGATCACCTCGCGCTGTGCCACCGCCCCGGTGGGGTTGCTGGGATAACCGATGAAGATCGCCCTGGTGCGCGGCGTGATCGCCTGCTCGAGGCGTTCCGGATCGAGTTGGAAGTCATCCTCCAGGCGGCTGGGTATCTCGACGGGCACCCCGCCGGCAAGCAGTACCTCCGCCTGGTAGGAAACGAAGCACGGGGTGGGGATGATGACCTCATCCCCGGGGTCCAGGATGGCGGTGAAGGTCAGATAGAGCGCCTCCGAGACGCCGACCGTCAGAATGATCTCCTCCGCCGGGTCGTAGGAAACCCCGTACAGGCGTTTCAGGTTATCGGCAACCGCCTGGCGCACCTCCAGCTTGCCGGAGTTGGAGGTGTAGTGCGTCTCGCCCGCCTGGAGCGAGCGGATGCCAGCCTCCAGGATGGGGCGCGGCGTGGTGAAATCGGGCTCGCCGATGCCAAGCGAGATGACATCCTTCATTGTCGCAGCGATATCGAAGAACTTGCGGATACCGGAGGGCTTAAGCCCGGCAACACGCCGTGAGAGCCGCTGTACTTCGCTGACTTCCTGCATCGAGCCTCCTGAAAGGGATGTGATCTGCCAAGTGCCTTCCGCTTCCGCGTACGCCAGGTCGAAGAGGCGTTCGTCGCGGGTCTGCACCCTGAAACACAGCGCCTGCGGGCTGCGCCAGCGGGAGAGGATGGCGCTGATCTCCAACCGCTCTCCCTGCCAAATCAGCGCCCGCGGTCTTTCGGGGTAGGCGGAACTGGAAAGGCATTCGACAGTATCCATTGTAGGTCATGTGTGCAGAAAATTATAGGACAAGATGTCATCTTGTCCTACGTAAAAAGCACTATTTCAGATCCAGCGAACAATCATCACCCAGGTTCAATTTCACGGGTGGGTCTTCGGCGCGGCGACCTTTCACCACCGTCCGCCTGCCGATGAAACAGCCCTGCAGGGCGATGTCCTGCAAGGTCACGCCCGCCTCGAGGATGGAATCCGCCACCCTGGCATTCGAGATGATGCAGCCAGCCCCGATGGAGGCGTTCGGACCGATGGTCGCCTGGTTGATGATGCTGGTGGCATGGATGGCGACCGGTGGGACGATCTTGAGTCCCAGTTTACGGCATGCCTGCTCGTCCAGGTAATCGGGCAGGCTGGCGGGCAGGCGCGCCAGCAGGTGGCGGTTGGTCTCAAGTGTGGCTTCGATCGTTCCGGTATCCAGCCAGGCATCCGCTTCCGCGGTGCGCATCTTCATGCCGCGCTCAAGCATGAGGTTGATCGTCTCGGTCAGGTAATACTCGCCGCGCATCGACCTGCCGGATCGGATCTGTTCTTCGATGGCAGACAGCAGGTCGCGCCCTTCGGGGAAGTAGTAACAGCCGACCACCACGCGCTTGTTCTCGTCCGAGATGGGCTTTTCGACCAGGCGGGTCACCGAACCGTGTTCATCCACCTCGGCAACCCCGAAACGGCGCGGGTCGGGGACGGTCTTGACCCAGGCGATGCAGGGGACATCGGCACCCCCCAGGATGGAGAAATCCGCCTCCAGCAGTGTATCGGAGAAACACACAATCACCGGACCAGCGAGGTGCTGGCGCGCCAGCAGCAGCGCATGCGCCTGCCCTTTCATTTCCGGCTGGAGCACAAAACTGACCTTGCTCTGAGGGTATTGCTCCTTCATGTATGGAGGGATCTGCTCCGCACCAACGCCCGGGCTGTAGATGATGACCGTTTCGACCGCCTGCGGGTCGGGGAGTGTATGGAAAGAATCCAGCAGGTGGTCGAGCACGGTGCGCCCGGCAACGCTGACCAGCGGCTTGGGCTTGGTCCAGGTCTGGGGTCGCATGCGGGTCGCCCAGCCTGCGGCGGGGATGATGAGACTGATCTTGTTTGGCATAGCCTGATTGTATCAGCGGATGAAGCGCCCGGCGTGTGCCGGCAGGGCTTACTTCTTATTCTCCAGTTCGTCGACCACGGTCTCCATCAGGTCCACAGCCTTCTGCAGGATGGGGACGTCGAAGGCAAAGCGGGCATCCGCTGCCTGGAACAGTTCCGGCAGGGTGACCATGCCGCCGAGCGAGAGCGCATGGCGATAGGCGGCAACGGCTTTCGCCTGGTCCTTGCGGGCGTTGCCGAAGATCTGCACCGCGCCCAACTGCGCCAGCCCGTACTCCACGTAATAGAAGGGGACCTGGTGGATGTGCAGTTTGCGCTGCCAGCCGGTGGCTTTGACCTCCTCCAGCCCGGAATAGTCCACGCCCGGGATGAAGCGGTCCCACAGGTCGTTCCACTGTGCATCGCACTGGCGCGGGTCGCTGCCGGCGGCGGGATTCTCATACACCCACTGCTGGAAGGAATCGACCACAGCCATGAAGGGCCAGAAGAGCAGCATGCCCTCCAGGTGTTCGATGCGGGCGTGCGCCATGTCCTTTTCGGAGTAGAACTCGGTCAGGTAGGGCGAGGCAAGCAGTTCCATGCCCATGGAAGCCACCTCGGCAAATTCCATCGGCACCGCCAACTGCTGGATGTACGGCACTTTGGCGGTCTCGAAGACGTGGAAGGCGTGACCGGATTCGTGCAGCGTGGTCATCACATCCTCATGGATGCCGACCGCGTTCACAAAGATGAACGGTTTGCGCAGGGAAGTGTAGGAGGTGCAGTAGGCGCCGGGCGCCTTGTTCTTGCGGTTGTCGAGATCGGTCAAACCATCCGCCACCATGCTGTCGAAGTATTCGCCCAGCACCGGGTCGAGTTTGTGGAAGATGGAGGAGGTGCCGCGCTTCAGTTCCTCCATGCTGACGAAGGGCTTGAGCGTGGGGGCGGAGGCGGGCGGGGTGGGGCGCGAGAACCAGCCATCCACCAGGTCCCAGGGGCGCAGGGTCTTCAAGCCCAACGCCTGGCGGCGCTTTTCGTAGATGCGCGTGGCGGCGGGCACGACCACCTGTTCGATGGCGGCGGCAAAGGACTTGCAGTCCTCCGGGGTGTAATCAAAGCGCAGTTTCTGCCGCCAGGTATATTCGCGGAAGGAGGGCATGCCGTTGTTCTTCGCGATGGCGGCGCGCACCTGCATGAACTTCTGCCACAGGTCGTTGATCGATTCGCGGTCCGCCAGCTGGCGCCCTGCCTTGAGGTTCCAGGCTTTTTCGCGCCGGGGGCGGTCGGGCTGCTGGAAGTTCATTGCCAGGCGCGTCAGGGTGACCTCTTCGTCCTCCCACTTGACAGTCTGCGAGCCATAGATCTTGTCGAACTCGATGGCAAGTTTGCGCTCCTCCGAGAGCAGCGGCAGGTTGGCTTCACGGTACAGGTCTGCCTCGGCGCGCATGTTGCGCAGGGGGATCTCAAAGCCTTGCGGTTCCAGTCCGCTGGCGAGCAGTTTTTCCTTCAACTTCTGCTCCGCTGCCAGGGCGCCGGGGAAGATACCGTCCAGGAAGGCGTTCATGCGCTCATCGGCTTGCTTGTCGGCGGTGTTGATGGAGGTCGCCACCGAGAGGCGGGAAAACATCTCCTCGATCTTCTCGCCCAGGCGGGTCCAGTCGGTCAGCCACTCGACGGCATTGTCTGCCGCCAGCGGGCGCGCCGCCAGGTCCTGGTAGTGCGGCTCGATCGCCTGCCAGGTCCAGGCAATGAGTTCTTCGGGTGTGTTGGGAAGGTTCTTAAGCATGGCAGTCCTTTCGTTGTTCCGGTTTGAGAGGATCATGGTGGATCTTTTGGGCGCGGCTGACGACCCGCCGCAGGGTGCGATCTCGCAGGTCTGCCGCCAGGCAAGCGCGGGTTCTCACCGTGCGTCTCCGCGCGGCAGGATGGTCAATTTTGCCAGCCCCGCCACCATGCGCTTGATGCCGACCGATTCGAAGACCGCGTCCACGGTCTCGTCGCCGTCCTGCAGGCGCGAGGTGAGCACGATGCCCTCGCCCCAGACGGAATGGCGGATGCGCATGCCGGCGCGGTACTGCGTCTCGGAGGGCAGCGGGACGGCGGGCGCGGGGCGCAGCCAGTCCGGGTTGCGCTGGCGGCGCGCCTCGTGGAACGAGGCGCCGGCGCGCGGGCTGCCGGAGAGCAGTTCCGCGGGGATATCCTCCAGGTAGCGCGAGGGCAGGGTCTCCTCGGCATAGCCCCGCCCGCCGCGGCGCAGGGCGCGCAGCAGGTAGAGGCGGTCCTTGGCGCGTGTGATGCCGACGTAGAACAGGCGGCGCTCCTCTTCCATCGCTTCGGGCTCGTCGAAGGAGCGGCTGTGCGGCAGGATGCCGTCATCGAGACCGATGATGAAGACCGTGCCGAACTCAAGCCCCTTGGCGGCGTGCAGGGTCAGCAGGGTGGGGGCGTTCCTGCCCTCGGCAAGCGTATCCTGGTCGGAGATGAGCGCCACATCCTGCAGGAACTCATCCAGGCTGCGGGAGGCGTATTCCAGCGCCAGGCGGCGCAGTTCCTGCACGTTCTCCCAGCGCTCGGCGCCTTCCTCGCTGCCGTCGTCGAGGTGGTCCTGGTAGTTTATGTCTGCAGCGATACGGTCGAACAGTTCGGCGACCGTCAGGCGCCCGAGCTCCGCCCGCCAGTTGGCAAGCATGGCGCCAAAATCCGCCAGCGGCAGGGCGGCGCGCCCGTTGAACTGCCCCCAGTACGGCGAGGCATCCGCACGCGCCAGGTCGAGCAGCAGCATGCCCGGGGGAATTTCAGCGCCGCGCGCCGCGCCGTGCAGAGCCAGGATGGTCTTATCGCCGATGCCGCGCGGCGGCAGGTTGATGACCCGGTCCAGCGAGATCTCATCGGCGGGATTCTGCACCAGGCGCAGATAGGCGATGATGTCCTTGACCTCGCGCCGCCCGTAGAAACGCTGGGCGCCCACCAGGCGGTAAGGCAGGCGGGCTTGCAGGAAGGCTTCCTCCAGCAGGCGCGACTGGGCGTTGGTGCGGTACATCACGGCGCAATCGCCCGGTTCGGTTGTCCGCGCGGCGGTCAGGCTGGCAAGCGTGTCCACCACGAAGGAGGCTTCGCCGTAATCGTCGAGGGCTTCATAATAGAGCAGTTTTTCACCCGTGCCGCGCTCGGTGAACAGGTTCTTGCGCCGGCGGTGCGGGTTGCGGTCGATGACCGCCATGGCGGCATCCAGGATGTTCTGGCGCGAGCGGTAGTTCTGTTCCAGCAGGATGACCTGCGCCTCGGGGAAATCCTGCTCGAAGCGCTGCACATTGCGATAGTCGGCGCCGCGCCAGCGGTACACGGATTGATCGGGGTCGCCGACGCAGAAGATATTGCCGTGCACCGAGGCGAGATGCTTGAGCAGGGTGTACTGGGCAAAGTTGGTGTCCTGGAACTCGTCCACCAGCACATGCGTGAAGCGGCTGGCGTATTTCTCGCGCACCGCCGGGAAAGTGGAGAGCAGGTGGGCGGTCCACAGCAGCAGGTCGTCGAAGTCCACCGCGTTGGACTGCTTCAGCATCTCCTGGTAGCGCAGGTAGACGCGCTTGACCACCTCGTCGCGGTACGTCTGCAGGGGGTAATCCTGCGGGAAGATCAGTTCGTTCTTGGCGCGCGAGATGGAGGCGTGCATCGTAAGCGGGCGGTAGGTCTTGTCGTCCAGGTTCAGTTCACGCACCACGTTCTTGACCACGCGCAACTGGTCGTCGGCGTCGAAGATGACGAAGTTGGATTCGAACGGCAGGTTCTCAGCCTCGCGCCGCAGCAGGCGCGCGCAGACGGCGTGGAAGGTCCCCAGCCACAACCCCTCGCTGGGCAGTCCGCCCAGCATGGTCTGCACGCGGCTTCCCATCTCGCGGGCGGCTTTGTTGGTGAAGGTCACCGCCAGCACCTGCCAGGGGCGCACGCCCTGCTCGGCGATCAGCCAGGCAAGCCGCTGGGTCAGGACGCGCGTCTTGCCGGAGCCGGGTCCGGCAAGCACCAGGACGGGACCTGTGCCTGCCGTCACCGCCTGGCGCTGCTGGGGGTTGAGTTTATCGAGGAATTCCATGCCGTCAGGCGGGATTCATTTCAGATCCGAGGTGCAATGCGGACAGCGCGTTGCCTGGATGGGAATGGTGGTGAAGCAGTACGGGCATTCCCTGGTGGTCGGGGCGGCGGCTGCCGGGGCGGGCTTCCTGCCCAGGCGGTTGACACCCTTGATCATCAGGAAGACGACCAGGGCGATGATGAGAAAATCGACCACGTTCTTCAGGAACATGCCGTATGCCAGCACCGGCGCGCCTGCCGCTTGCGCCTCGGCAAGCGAGATGTAGGTCTGACCGTTGAGCGACACGAAAAGGTCGCTGAAACTGACCCCGTTAAGCAGCAAGCCGATGGGCGGCATGAGGATGTCGTTGACCAGCGAGGAGATGATCTTGCCAAAGGCGCCGCCGATGATGACCGCCACTGCCAGGTCCATGACGTTGCCGCGCAGGATGAAAGCCTTGAATTCCTTGAACATGCTGTCCTCCTTGGAGCGTTCGGGTGTGCTGGCATTGTACTGCCTGCATGGAGGGCTGTCAACGCAGAGGCGGATTCATGCGCTCCACGGTTTTGCGCGCCCGGCTGAAAGCGACGCGCTGATGTTCGTCTGCCTGCCGGGGAGGAACAGCAACAGCCACCAGCCGGGTTCCGGTTGATGGCTGTTGGGAGGGTCGCGCGGTCTGCTACTTATCCTTGCAGTATCCCAGGGCGACAGTGCCGGGCACCCACGTGCATTTCGAATCAGCCGCGCAGCTGCTTTGATCCTTGTGGTCGGAACAGCTCAGCAGGGGCGGACCGGTGAAGATCTCCAGCCGCCCAAGATCACCGCTGGCCTCGCCGGCGTCACGGCTGAACCAGCATTCCAGGATCTCGTTGAAGCGCACCAGGAACCAGTTGTTCTCCTCGTTCCTGCCGAGGATCGGGAAGACTTGCCCTGCCAGCCCGAAGGTCGCCACCTCATGCTCCAGCGAGGGTCCCTTGCGGCAGTTGGCATTGATATCCAGCGTGAGGATCGGGGTTTCGGAGATCAAGCCAGCCAGCGGAAGGTTGTCGTAATCCCAGCCGAAATCCTGCCCGCTGAGCGTCTCGGCTGCCTGGATGGTGATGGCGCGGTAGGTCATACCCTCGTGCCCGCTGGGAATCACCGTCCAGGAGCCGGGCATCAGGATCGCCTCGTTGCTCGAGCCGTGCGCCGGGTCGACCCGCAGACAGTAGTCCCCGGCTGGCAGGTCGTTGAAGTGATAGACGCCGTTGAAATCCGTGACGGCGGTGGCGTAACCGCTGGAGGGGCAGTCGCCCAGACCCAGGTCCACCACCACGCCCGGGATGCCCGGTTCATGCGCCAGGCGCTCCCCGTCGCCGTGGATGACGCCCCACTGGTCGTAGGAGCATCCCACCGGCATCGGGTCGGGTTCCGGGTCGCCCGGGGTGTAGGCGCACATGTCGTGCCACACCATGCCGAAGACCGAGCCGGTCGTCTCGCCCCAGCCGTTGCCGTAGGCGTACCACCAGCCGAAGTCAACATCTGCTTTTTCCCCGGGGCTGAGCACCACCGTCTGTTCGGCTGCCATCTCGTTGATGAAATCCGCCGGGAAGGTGAAGGTGCCGGGTATCAGGAAATTGTTCCAGGCATAGGTCAGGTCCAGTCGCACGCAGTAGGTCCCGGCGTTGAGCACGTAGAAATCGTAGGTTCCATCGCCGTAGGTGGGCACATCGCGCAGGATCGTGCTGCTCGGGCAGGCTCCCTGCGCCAGGGTGATCACCGCGCCGCCGATGCCCGGTTCGCCGGGGTCATAGGTCTGGTTGGTGAAGAGCATGTCGTACTGGTTGAGCACACAACCCAGCGGCATGGGGTCCGATCCGGCGCTGGCATCGCACTGGTCCTCCCACAGCGTCCCATGGATCATGGCAGCCGTATCCGGGGCGCAGGTGCCGGTCAGGTCCACCTTGAAGGTGAACAATTGTGAATTCTGCCCCGCCTCACCGCCGCTCACCGCCCGCACCCGCCAGAAATAGCGCTGGCAGTCCTCCAGCAGGGCGCCGACCTCCAAACGCGTCTCGGGTGTATCCAGGACCACGTTCAGCGGACTGTTGTCCAGGTCCATGCTGTTCGAGAGATCCACTTCGTAGCCATCGGGCACGCACTCGCCGGGATAGTCCCAGTACAGCGCATAGTCGCCCAGGTCATCCGTGGTCCAGTGGTTGGGCGGAGAGACCGGCACAGGAGCCTCCTGGCTGCCTGCCTCGCAGGCTGGTCCAGTAAAGAAATAGCCGGTCTCGCTGACCTGTCCCTCCATCCCCTGGCTGACCGGTGCCACGTACCAGCGATAGGCTGTGCCCGGTTTTAGGTCGCTGTCGGGCGTCCAAACCACCGTGTATAACGAATCGAAACCCGGCACACCGGAGGCGATCTCCACGCTCTCATCCTGGAAGAAAGGACCGCTGGAGAGATAGAGGTTGAAGGCATCCGTCTTGCACAGCGTCCGCTCATCCGGTTCGGAGGGATTCTCGATCACGTAGCCCGGGGAAGCCCATTCGAACAGCGGCCTCAGGTCTGATACCACCGTGTTCTCCACCGGGAAGACCAGCGAGGGTTGGATCAACAAAGCCGGGTCGCAATCCGGATACACCGTGGTGGGAACGGCGGTCGGTCCACCCCCGGGGACGGGAGGCGGTGCATCGCTGGGCAGCGTACAAGTGCTCAGGAACAAGCCCAGTGCGGCGGCGGCAAGCAGGGGGAACCAGCGTATTCTCATGTTCGGCTTCCTTTCCGGGCGATTCTGATCCGGCGGTGACCGCCGGGTTTGACGGCATGGACATCCTTCATCATATATCAAGGGCAACCTCAATTCAATAGGAAAGATGGAATAGCCAGGATCTCTTAGTGCCGCCGCGTGCCTGTCATCAGTATCCTGAACCCTGCGGCATAGTCTCCCGTCATCCAAATGGCGTATAATCTGTCCA
>JBFYSG010000239.1:0-4758 GCA_041301835.1 Chloroflexota bacterium
AGCAGAATTTTTATTATTACATCCTGCCTCGTAGTTGACATACTACCACCTCTCCATATTAGCACAACTCCCCGCTTTCGGCGACCTCCCCCGCTTCGCGGTAGAACGGCTCTCCCCCGCAGGGCGGGGGAGAGGGTCAGGGATGCAAGTGGGGGCGTTTGGTTGCTAGCGCAGGGCGTCGAGGTTGGCTTTGGCGTGCGGCACCGCCTGGAAGAAGGCGGTCAGCGTTTCGCAGGCGTAATCCGGGCAGGCGGCGCAGTTCGGCAGGTTCCGTTCGAGGGCGCACAGGCGCATCTTGCACTCGGCGCAGTGCCCGATCTTGCGCCCGGCGGTCATGCAGCCGTCACACTGCACGTTCTCCGCCGTCAGACCGGGGGCGTTGTATTCCTTGATCCATTTTTCCGCCACCCGTTCCAGGGTCAGCAGGTCATTCGCCTGCGTGGCAATGTAGGCTTCGCACTGGGCGCAGTCCAGTCCG
Organism: Chloroflexota bacterium; assembly: GCA_041301835.1. GTDB lineage: Bacteria > Chloroflexota > Anaerolineae > Anaerolineales > Villigracilaceae > UBA877. The sequence continues at coordinate 479 of JBFYSG010000239.1, forward strand.
CAAGCGGCGATCAGGGTCATCATGTCACCTCCTCAGGGAAATGGTCTTGCCCGATGTGGGCAAGACTATGATAGCACAAATGTTCTGATAAAACAAGAGCATCCCCCATTAATCACCCTTGAAATCATCGAACAAATGTTCTATAATTCAAGCACCGATGTCCTCTTCCTCGATCTTCTTCCTCCCGCAACCCGTATGGTTCCCCCGCCCTGAACCCGCATGTTTTGGGGAAAGAGGGACGAGCCGAGGCGTTGCGCATAACGTTGTTCCTCGTTGTTTTGGGATTTTTTTCCCCAATTCCTTCGGAATTGGGGAAATTTGGGTGCTTTTAGGCTGGGTCCTTCATCTGCGTGATGAGCACCACGCTGACGACCAGCAGGAACACCGCCAGCAGCAGGGCGGGCACGAAGGAACCGTCCGGCGTGCGCATGGCTTCCATGATATAGACGAAGACCACCGAAGCCTGCCCGAACAACTGGATCAGCCCGTTGGAGGTGCCCTCCGGCGTGGGCTGGGTGATCTCGGCGGCATACTGCATGCCGATGGGGCTGGCGCTGATCAGGAAGAAGCCCAGGGCAAAAGCCGAGACGAACAACAACCAGGCGCTGGCGCCGAAGGTCAGCCCGATCAGCCCGGGGATCGCCAGCGCAAAACCGAGCAGCAGGTAGCGCTGGCGTTTGTGCTGCTTATCCGAGAAGGGCGGCATGACCACCGCGCCCAGCACGCCTCCGCCGAGCATCAGCGCACCAAGCGTGCCGGCATCCGCCGGGGTGAAGCCGCGCGGGCGGATGATGGCTTCCACCCAGGTGGTCAGCCCGTTGAAGATGCCCATGCCGAAGAACGAGATCAGCAGGTAGAGCCAGAATTCCTTCACCTTCAGGGCGTGCTTGAGACCGTCGAGCATGAGGGCGCGCACCTCCTGCCCGGGCGGGCAGGGCGGGGTGGCGGGTTTTTCACGCGCCAGCAGCAGGAAGAGCAGCGCCGAAAAGGCGGCGATGCCGCCGTACAGCAGTTGGACGGTGGGGATGGGCATCGTTTCGATCAGCATGGGGGTCAGCACCATGCCCAGCGCCGTGCCGACCAGGTTCGAGAGCGTCACCAACCCGACCGCCGTGGCGCGCTCCTCGATGCTGAACCACTGCGCCGGCACCTTGGTCCAGGCGTTGAGCAGGAAGGGCTGGGCGACCGCCACGCCGATGGTGCTCCACAGCACCAGGGTGTAATCCGCGCCCGCCAGCCCGCGCAGGATGCCGAAGACGCCCATCAGCACCGCCCCGATGCTCACCGTCAGGCGGAAGCCCCAGGTATCGATCGCCCACGAGACGGGCAGCGAGAGCGGGATGAAGGCGATCATGAAGGTCATCGCCAGAAAGCCGATCTGCAGGTCGGTCACCCCGTAGAACGCCGCCGCCGGACCGGTGATCGGGGCGTAGGCGATCCAGAGCATCTGGATGGTGAGGTTGATGAACATGAAGACCGCCAGCACAACCCAGCGGTAGCCGTACAGTCGAAAGGATCGGGTGCTCATGGTCTCTCCTCGTGCGGGTTTCGGGGGGATGCCCGGCGCGCTCAGGAATTCATCCGCCGGTACACGCCCTTCATCTGGCGGTACACCTGCTTGAAGACCTCGAAGCGTTCGTTGTATAGAACCCGGTTGGCGGGGTTGGGTGCGCAGGTCTGCCTGAACCGCACCAGCCCGGGCAGGTCGTCAAAGCCGATCATGCCCAAGCCGACCGCGCCGATCCAGGCGGCGCCGCGGGCGTTGGCGCACAGCGGGTGCTCCACCTGGCGCACCTCCACGCCCAGCACATCCGCGAAGATCTGGCAGAAGGCATCCGATTGCGCCCCGCCGCCGACCACGTGCAGGCTGGAGACTTTGCGGCGCATGAATTTCTCCAGCGGCGCCAGCAGCCAGCGGGTGTTGAGGGCGATGCCCTCCAGGCAGGCGCGCAGCAGGTCGGCGCGCGTGTTGTGCAGCGAGAGGTTGTAGAGCCCGGCGCGCAGGCTGCGGTCATCCACCGGGGCGCGCTCACCCCAGATCCACGGGGTGTAGAGCAGCCCGTTCGCCCCGGGCGGGGCGCGCTGCACCAGCGCATCCAGGTGGGCGAAGAAATCCGGCGGGTCACCCGGCGGGGTCAGTTCATCCGCGGGCTGCAGCAGGTTGTCGCGCAGGAAGGTCAGGTTGCCGCCGGCGGTGGCTTGCAGGGCGGTAAGCAGGTATTTGCCGGGCACGGCGCAGGGGACGGATGCCAGCGAGGCGCCGATGTCGGTCTTCTTGAAGGGCACGTGCGCCGCCATCCACGAGGAGGTGCCGAGGTAGAGGTGGGTGGCGTAATCCGCCACCGCGCCGGCGCCGACCGCCGCGGCGGTGACATCGATGGCGCCTGCCACCACGGGGATGCCCTGCGGCAAGCCCAGGGCGGCGGCGACCTGCGGCTTGAGTTCACCCAGCCGGGCGGTGCAGGGGACGATCTCGGGCAGTTTGTCGCCCTCGATCCCGCTGGCGCGCACCAGCGCGGGGGCGTAGGTGACCGCCCCCGGCGTGCGGTTATCGGTCACCCAGGAGGTGAGGATGGAATCGAAGGTGGCGGCGAAGCGACCCGTGAGGCACAGGTTGAGGTAATCGAGCACATTGAGGAATTTGTACGTCCGGGCGTAGACCTCGGGGAAGCGGTCGCGGATGAAGAGCATGTGCGCGGCGGGGTCCTTGCCGGTCATGGAGGGCATGCCCCCGGTCAGGCGGATCCAGCGCAGGGTCTGGGGCAGGCGCGCCCCGGCGAGGTTGACCAGCCCGCGGAACTGCGCCCGCAGGTGCGGAGCGCCGCGCATGTCCATCCACAGGATGCAGTTCATCAGGGCGCTGCCGCCGGCGTCCACCGCCACGGTGCCCTCTCCCTGGGTGGAAGCGCAGACGCCGCACACGTTCGGCACCTGCGCCCGCTCGCGGTCCAACAGGCGGGCGGCAGCTTTGAGGAAAGCCGCCCACCATTCGGCGGGGACCTGCTCGGCGCCGCCATCGGGCGTGAGCAGGGTGCGGATGGGCTCGGATTCCCAACCGATCACCCTGCCGTGCACGGTGATGAGGGCAACCTTCATGCCCGAGGTGCCCAGGTCGATCGCCAGCAGCAGGGGTTCAGACTCCATCATACGCCTCGCTCACACGCATGCCGCCAGGACGGTCTCGAACCTGGTCAGCGCCTCGTCGATCACCTCGTCGGTATCCGCCATGGAGGTGTACATGCGGCTGCCCGCCAGGGTGATGATGCCGTTCGCCATGTACGCCGCCCCCATCTCCTCCAGCATGTGCTTGCGGGGTTTGAGTTCCTTCGCCAGGCGCAGGGGATGGCGCAGGTCGAGCAGCATCACGCCGGAGGTCTCCAGGTGGCAGATGGAGCCCTGGTTGAAGGCGACGAAGGGCAGACCGAGCCGGGCGATGATCGCCTGCAAGCCGCTGGTCAGGCGGTCACCGGCGCACCCGGCGATGACGGCGGCATTGGTGCGTTCCATCTCCAGCAGGGCGTGGTAGCCTGCCACGCAGGAGAGCGGGTTGGCAGAGAGCGTCCCGCCCACATAGGCGCGCTCACCCGTCCCGCCGATGCCGGGGGCGAAACGCTGGATGACCTCCGCCCGCCCGCCGACCCCGCCCGCCATGGGGTAGCCGCCGCTGATGCACTTGCCAAAGACGGTCAGGTCCGGTTCGACGCCGAAGTAGCCCTGCGCCCCGCCCAGCCCCAGGCGGAAACCGGTGACCACCTCATCGAAGATGAGCAGGGCGCCGAACTCCCGGCAGAGTTCGCTCACCTGGCGGTTGAAATCGAACGGCACGGGGCGGGTGCCGGATTCGGGACCCAGCGGCTCGAGGATCACCGCCGCCGTCCCGCCGCGCAGGCGGTTGAGGATCAGCTTCCGTTTCAGCGCGCCGAGGGCGTTGGGGAAGAACTCCTGGGTGTTGGCGCTCGCGCCCCCGGGGATGCCCTTCGCCTCCAGCCGCCCCGTGCCGGGCACATGCAAGCCATAGACCAGCGCATCGCTCCAGCCGTGGTACGCCCCGCCCACCTTGATGATCTTCCTGCGGCGGGTGAAGGCGCGCGCCGCCCGGATGGCAGCCATCACGCCCTCGGTGCCCGAGCCCAGCATGCGGAACATCTGCACGGAGGGCATGCGCGATGCGATGTGGCGGGCCAGCTTGAGCTCGTACTCATGGAAGAGGCCCGTGGAGGGGCCGCAGGCCTTGAGGAGCTCGATGACTTGGTTCAGGACCTCGGGTGGATTGGAGCCCA
>JBFYSG010000240.1:0-3948 GCA_041301835.1 Chloroflexota bacterium
CATCGACTGGGAGCGGCTGCAGGCGGCGGTGGATGCGGATGGGGCGAAGACCGGCATGTTCCTGCTGTGCAACCCGCATAACCCCACCGGGCAGGTCTTTGGACGGGAGGAACTATTTCGTATAGCCGAGATCTGCGCCCGGCACGAGATTACCCTGTGTTCGGATGAGATCCACTCCGAACTCCTGCTGGCGGATTCCCGCCACCTGCCGGTCGCTGCGCTGGATCCAACCATCGCTGCCCGCACGATCACCCTGATCGCCCCCAGCAAGACCTTTAATATCCCCGGCTTGTTCTGCGCATTCGCCATCATCCCCGATGAGAACCTGCGCAGCCGTTACCTGTTGGCGCAGAACCGACTGGCAATGCATGTGAACAGCCTGGGGCTGGTTGCCGCCCAGGCGGCTTTCTCGGGTGATTGTGATGATTGGCTCGCCGACCTGCGCCGCTACCTGACCGCCAACCGCGATCTCCTGACCGCCACCCTGGAGCAGGAGATGCCGGAGCTTGCCGCGACCATGCCCGCAGCCACGTATCTCGCCTGGATCGATTGCAGGGACCTGCTGCGCTCAGGCAGGCTGGTCGGTTCCCCTGCCAGGTTCTTTCTTAAAGAAGCGCAGGTCGCCCTGCAGGATGGGGCGGAGTTCGGCTCCGAAGGGCAGGGGTTTGTGCGTTTGAATTTCGGCTGCCCGCGCCGCACCCTCCAGCAGGCTTTGGAACGGATGAAGGCTGCCCTCCATTGAATCACTTTTGGATGTCGTACCGGCGCTTTTCCTTCCTGCTCCTGCTCCTCCTGGCGGGCTGCGCCGAACCCGCAGCGGACCCCGGCTACACGGTGGTCACCCACCCGGACGGAAAGTTATACGTGGGTGACCAGGTGAGTTTTGAGGTACTCGCCCCCGCCCTCGAGCCAGAAGGGCAGACCGTCGAGATCTCCCTTGAGGGGGGATCGCTTGGGACATCCGCCTTCAGCCCTTTTGGCATTGGGGGGCGCGACCAGGCGACATTCTGGTGGGTCTGGGATACTTCCGGGCTGACACCGGGGGTGTACACGCTCACCTTCACGCTCGGGAGCGGTGAGTCCTGGGTGGAAGAGCTGCGCCTGCACCCGGCGGAGCGCGTACCAGCCCCGGAACCGCAGGCGGCGTGGGTCTCGACGACCAGCGAATGCTGTGAGATCCACTATATCAGTGGGACGGATGCTGCCCGCGACATTGCCATCCTGTCCGAGATCGCCGATCAGCGTTCGTCTGCGGTCGCTTCCCAACTGGGTGTTAGCCTGCAGGAGCGCATCCCGCTCATCTTCATGCCGCGCGTCATCGGGCATGGCGGCTTCGCCTGGGACGGGGTCTATGTCTCCTACCTGGATGAGAATTATGTCGGTAACGGAATGGAAATAGTCCTGCACCATGAATTCGTGCATTATTACGATGACTGGATCGGGGGCGCGTACATGCCGTCCATCCTGCAGGAAGGCTACGCGGTCTATTTGAGCGGCGGGCATTTCAAGCCGGAAGCACTGGCGCCGCGCGCTGCCGCCCTGCTGGCTCTGGATTGGTACATCCCGCTTGCCGACCTGGCGAACGATTTCTATAACCAGCAGCACGACATCGGCTACCTGGAAGCAGCCGCCTTCGTGGGGTATCTCCACGAGATGAGGGGACCCGGGACTTTCATGGAGTTCTACCGCACCATCCCGTACCTGGAAAATGCCTCGGATGCGGAGATCCTTGACGCGGCATTGGCGGCGGCGTATGGCTCATCGCTGGATGAATTGGAAACCGACTTCCGCCAGTATCTCGCCGCCCAGGTAGTGACCGAGCAGGTGCGCCTGGACCTGGAACTTACCGTTGCCTATTTCGATGCGGTGCGTCACTATCAATCCCTCTTCGACCCTTCCGCTTATTTCCTAACCGCCTGGCTGCCCAACGGTCAGGAGATGCGTTCGCGCGGCATCGTGGCAGACTTCACGCGCCGCCCGGAAGCATGGCAGAACCTGCTGCTCGAACGGCTGCTCATCATGGACCATGCCCGCCTCTTTGCCGCCGAGTACGAACCGGCTGCCCGAACCCTGGGCTGGACGAACTGGATCCTGGAATTCCTTGAACCGTGAATCAAAACAAGCCATGTACTGCCGCGGGTTTGCATCCCTGGCAGACATGACTTGTTTTTAGGTTCGATCGTGCTTCGTCTGATTACGGGCAGACAGCGCCGAGCCACCTGGCAACGAAGGGCAGGTACTGGCACCAGCGACCGCCGGTCTGGTCGGCATCGATCCACAGCAGCGTGCCGACACAGCCCAGGATGAGGCACACCACCAGGACCAGGATGATGATCAGCACGAGCTTGCTGTTGCCCTTTTTGACAGGGGCGCTCGCCACCGGGGCGGCGGGTACCTGACCGGAATACGCAGGTGCCGATACCGGAGCAGGCGCCGGTGCGGGAGTCGGGGCAGGTTTTTGGGCTTTTACCGCGGTCTTGGGCGCCTTGGTCGAGAGCATGGTCGCATTCGGGTCAGCCACCAGTTCATACATCAGGATGATGTTTTCGCCGAACGATACGAGGTCGTTGGGGTTCAACACCTGCACACCCGAGATGCGGTTGCCGTTGACAAAGGTCCCATTGGTCGAGCCAAGATCCTGGATGACATAGGCGGATCCGCGCAGTTCCATCTTGGCGTGCTTGCGCGAGATCTCGGCATCGTTGATGCTGATGCCATTGCTGGTGTCGCGCCCAATGGTGAATTCTGTCCCGTCTACCGGGAAGACTTTTCCGGGGGTTGGACCGGAGCGCATGACGAATTGAAACTGGGACATAGAGCCTCCTGGGATGATACCGGATGAACTTTTGCCTTATAAGTGTACAGAGTTTGCGCTAAAAAGTCAAATCACCCACTTGGGGGGATGGGTTATCCCTTTCATGGGGTATTCCCGAACAGCCTGCGGAACAGGTCCGAGCACAGCAGGTGGTCCGGGTCGCAGCGTTTCTTCAAGGCGCGGAATTTCGCCACCGCTTCCGCCCCCAGGAAGCGCGCCGTGGTTTCGGCGCTGGTCTCGCTGTTCTTGGCAAAATAGAACCTGCCGCCTGCCTCCAGCACAATGCGGTCGAAGTCCGCCAGCATCTTTGCCAGCCTACCCCGGTTGGAGGCGCTGACCTTGAAATCCAATGCCAGCGAATAGCCATCCACGCCGTGGGAGAGCAGAAAGGTATCCCGCCTGTGGCGCTTGGTCACACCGAGATAGGAGGGCAGGGCACTGCGCTGTGAAAGCCTCAACATCTCTGTCCAGGCGGCGCGGGCGGTCGCTTCCGGCAGGAAGGACTGGTACTGGATCAATTGCCCGTAAGCCCTCTCCCAATCTGGCACGTAATCCAGCAGGAAGTGGAACGCGGCGTGCGACTGGCGGAAATCCTTGCTGCGCCTGCCCAGGTGGTACTTGGCCGTATTGATGCCCCAGGCGCCGGGGTTGTTCATGAAGGGTGCCATGAAATGATGGATCAAAGACTTGGGTACCACGCCAAAGAGATTGGCAGGCAGCGTCTGGTAATCCACGCGCAGCGTGCGGTCTGCCTGGGGATCCTCGCCTTCCGCCAGGTAATCTGCCGCGTGGAGTTGGCCTCTTCCCAGCGCCTTTCCGCCTGCGATGGGATCCAGCCAGCCGACGGCATAATTGTGTTCCCGGGCGGCATTGCCCAGGTCATCCAGGTGGGTATCCAGGTTGGCAACATTCCAGGCGTGCACTGCCAGCAGCCCGGAGTTGACTTTTTTCATCTGCAGCTGGATGCTCGTGAACACGCCCAACATACCCAACCCACCGATCATCGCCCGGAACAGGTCTCCATTGACTGCCGGCGCGCAGGTGATCTCCGCGCCGGTCGGCAGCAGGGCGTCAAATTCGAGTATATGCTCCCCGATCGTCCCCATGCGGAAATTGTTTTTCCCGTGGATGTT
>JBFYSG010000241.1:0-5169 GCA_041301835.1 Chloroflexota bacterium
CCGAATCGATGCCTGTCTTGATCTGCTTGATGCCTCCGTCTTGCGGCAGGAAGGAAAGGTCGCACGCCTGACCGGTTGCCCAGATGACGATATCCGCCGGCAGGACGTGCTCCGTGCCCGGCAGTTCATCGATCAGGATGCGCCCCTTGGCATCATAACCGTGGTACTCGGTGCGGACGCATTTCACGCCGACGACATGGTCGTTCTCGACCACGATCTCTTTGAACATGGTCGCCCCACACATGGTCACGCCTTCTTCCTCGGCGATCTCCACTTCCCACTCAAAACCGGTCATCTCACCCTTGGGCTTGCGGAAGATCATGCGGCATTCGCTTGCGCCGATCCGCACAGATGAGCGCGCGCAGTCGAGCGCCACATTCCCGCCGCCGATGACGGCGATACGTTTGCCGCTCAGGTCGGGGGGCGTGCCCAGGCAGACATCCTTCAGGAAGGGCAGGCTGAGCCAGTTATCGCGGTGGTCCTTGCCGGGGATGTCCACCTTCTTGGCAATGTGCGCGCCGGTTGCAACCAGCACGCTGTCATAGCCCTGCTCCATCAAACCCGGGATGTCATCCACCCAGGTGTTTAGTTTCAGTTCCACGCCTTCATCCAGGATCTGCTGGACTTCCCAGTCAAGCATCTCATAGGGCAGGCGGTGGGGCGGAATGCCGACCCGGATCATGCCTCCCGCCACGGGCTGCGCATCGAAGACCTGTACCTTGTGACCCAGGCGCACCAGGTCCAGGGCGGCGGTCAACCCGGCGGGTCCGGCGCCGATGATGGCTACCTTCTTCCCGGTTGGCGGCGGGTTATGTTGGAAGGGCGTCCCGACAATGGATTTATCCCGCATGTTGGGCAGTTCGTCGCGGTGCTGGTATGCCCAATCGGCGACGAAGCGCTTGATGCCCATGATGTTCACGGGTTCATCCACTTTGCCGCGCGAGCATGCTTCCTCGCAGTTGCGGTTGCATACCCGCCCGCAGACCGATGGGAAGGGATGCTCGCGGCGGATCGCCCAGTAGGCATCGGCAAAGCGTTTTTCCCGCACCAGGGAAATGTAACCCATGGCGCGCTGATCGGTGGGACAGGCGGAGCGGCAGGGAGCAACGCCCTGCTTGTCCACGGCATACGCTCCAGGCACCGACTGCGCCGAGAAGCGGTACACGGCTTTACGCGTGCTCAGACCGTGATCGAATTCGTTGACAACGGACACCGGGCAGACGCTGGCGCAGTTGCCACAGCCGGTGCATTTGGATTCATCCACATAGCGGGGTCTGCGGTTGACCTTGATCTGGTAATTGCCGACATAGCCGCTGACAGATTCGACTTCGCTGTAGGACAGCAGGTGAATGTTGGGGTGGCGTCCGACGGACACCATTTTGGGTGTAAGTATTCAGGCACTACAGTCCAGCGTTGGGAAGGTCTTATACAACTGCGCCATGTGCCCGCCGATGGACGATTCCCGCTCCACCAGGTAGACCTGCTTGCCGGCATCTGCCATCCGCAGGGCGGCTTCGATCCCGGCAATGCCGCCACCCACCACCAGTGCGGCAGGGGTCATGGTCACCTGCCGCATCTCCAGTGGTTGGTGCATGAGGACGCGCTGCACCGCCGCAGCAACCAATCGCTTTGCCTTGGTGGTCGCCTCACCGCGGTCATCCACCACCCACGAGCAGTGCTCACGGATGTTCGCCATCTGGCAGAAGAACGGGTTCAGCCCGCCCTCGGCGCAGGCTCGCCGGAAGGTCAGTTCGTGCATCAGGGGGGAGCAGGAAGCCACCACCACACGGTTCAGCCCGTGTTCGCGGATGTCCTGTTTGATCAGGTCCTGACCCGGGTCGGAACACATATAAGTGTAGTCCCGTACAAGCGCTACGCCTTCCAGACCACGGGCGAAGTCCGCCACCGCGCCCACGTCCACCGTGGCGGCGATGTTCGTACCGCAGTGGCAGACATAGACGCCGGTCTTGATCTTGGAGAGGTTCATGCAACCTCCTTCATGAAGATGCCTTCGATCTCAGCCAGAACCTGCTCGTTGGTGAAACCGTTCTGCACTGCCGCTCCGGCAGGACATGCCGCCGCGCAGGCGCCGCAGCCCTTGCACAGGACCTCGTTCACAAATGCCACCAACCTACCATCGTGATCCTGCATCTCGATGGCGCCGTACGGGCATAAGCCTTCGCAGGTCCGGCACCCGCCGCACAGGTCTGCGTTGATGTGCGTGGTGAATGGTTCCAGATCGACCACGCCGGCATCCATTATTGAGAGAGCCGCCGCAGCCGCTGCGGCACCATGCGCCACGCTGTCGGGGATGTCCTTGGGTCCCTGGCAGGCTCCCGCCAGGTAGACCCCGTCCGTGGCTGTTTCCACGGGCGCCAGCTTGGGGTGTTTCTCCAGGAAGAACCCGTCCGGGCTGCGGCTGATGCCGAAGGTGGCACCCAGTTCGCCCTGGTCGGTTTGGGCTTCCATGCCAGTGCTCAGAACGACCATGTCCACCAGGGTCTCACCCGGCTCGCCGGTGTAGACATCCGTGGAGAGCACCGCCAGGTGCCCATCGCGCGCCTCGACCCGGATGTTGCGATCAAAGCGGGCGAATTCCACCCCGTGTCGCTGGACGCGCTCGTAGAAGGCTTCGTAATCCTTGCCAAAGGAGCGCATATCCCGGTAGAACTCGATCACCTGGGAGCCCACGTATTCCCGGGTCAGTTCCGCCAGTTTAAGCGAGTACATGCAGCAGACCCGCGAGCAGTATTCGTGCGCCGGTCCGTCCGCCAGTTCATCCCCGCGCGAGCCAACACAGTGGAGGATGGCGACCTTCTCCGGTATGCGTCCATCCTTGAGGGTCACCTTGCCCAGCGTGGGTCCGCCGGTATTGATCATGCGCTCCAATTCCATGCTGGTGATCACATTGTCAAGGCTGCCATATCCGTATTGCGGGGCGCGTTTAGGATCGAAATCCTTGAACCCGGTCGCCAGGATGATGGTGCCCACCTCGACATCCATGTGCTGTTCCTGCTGGTTAAAGTCGATCGCATTGGCGCTGCAGAACTTTTCACAAGCCCGGCACTTGCCGCTCTTGAAATAGGCGCAGTTGACCGTGTCGATGACCGGCACGCGCGGCACCGCCTGCGGGAAGGGATAGAAGATCGCGGCACGGTTGCCCATGCCAAAATCGAACTCCGAGGGGATCTTCTTCCAGGGGCATTTCTCGATGCAGGTACCGCATCCGTTACAGAGATCCTCGTTCACATAACGCGGTTTGCGGCGCACGGTGATGGTGAAATTTCCAATGTAACCCGTAACTTTCTCAACTTCGCTGTAGGTCATCATCGTGATGTTGGGGTGGCGTCCAACGGACACCATTTTGGGTGTAAGTATTCAAGCCGCACAGTCGAGCGTTGGAAAGGTCTTGTACAGGCGGGACATGTGCCCGCCGATGGATGGCTCCTTTTCCACCAGGTAGACGTGCTTGCCCGAATCCGCCAGGCGCAGGGCGGCTTCGATCCCGGCGATACCTGCGCCGACCACCAGGGCTGATTGTTTGACCTGGACCTGGCGTGCTTCCAGCGGGACCTGCCAGCGCACGCGTTGGACTGCCGCCGCCACGAGCGACTCGGCTTTGCGTGTGACGGCCTCATGGTCATCACACACCCAGGAGCAATGCTCGCGGATATTGGTCATTTGGAACAGGAAGGGGTTAAGCCCCGCCTCGCGGCACGCCCGCCGGAATGTGGCTTCGTGCATCAGAGGCGAACAGGATGCCACCACCACCCGGTCCAGTCCCAGCGCCTTGATATCCTCCTGGATCAGCGCCTGACCAGGATCCGAGCACATGTAGGTATAGTGACGGGCGACGACAACACCATCGAGGTGGGATGCGAACTCCGCCACCCTGGCAACGTCCACGACACCGGCAATGTTCGTGCCGCAATGGCAAACGTAAACGCCGACCCGTGCCGAGCCTGAGTACAAACTCATCTGGCAGCCTCCTGCCCAACTAAAATGCGATCCTGTCCCCCACTATCCTCCCTGGCGATGAAGATGTTAGTATGATTGTAAAAGCACTTGCCTTAGATGCAAGTGCTTTTTATCACAAATTGGATGGACATTCGGCAGTTTAGAAATGTGTCGCTTCTCTCAGGGAATACTCCTCAATTCATTAATGCCCCGATGATCTCATCGACCAACTGGCGGTCATCATACTGGACCAGGGTGATGGCTTTGTTCGGGCAGGCGGCGGCGCAGGTACCACAGCCCTTGCACTGGAAATCATAGACCTGGGCATGGAGAGCTTCGCCCAAGCGTTCGCTTGCCAGGTGGATGGCATCATAGGGACAGGCGGCAACACATTGTCCGCAAGCGGCGCATTGCGAGGCTTCGACCTCAGCGATGACCGGGTCGAGGAAGATCGTGCCCTGGTCGATCAACAAGATGGCCGCCGCCGCCCCACCTCCCTGGGCAACGCTGTCGGGTATATCTTTGGGCGCCTGGCACTGCCTTTCATTAAAGTCCCCGAAGCGGAGCAGATTGGGAGGGTAGGTGTGTGAGCGCAAACTCGCCGCGATGCGGCTGCTTGCATTGGCACTTCCGACTTCAGGAACACGGTGATCAAGCCAGGCGACACCCACGCAGACCGAACTACTTCCGCTCCAGGGTTAATATGCCGAGTTCACCCTCTGCACCGCCCAACTGCCTGTACATTTTGTGGACGCTCGACTCGATCAGGGACTTGATCCGCTGGCGTTCCACGCCGGGGGCATTCAGCGGGTTATACGTGACCGGCGCGCCCACCCGGATCTTCCCCTTGGGATGAACCGCCAGCGGGAAAAATGGCAGGCAGCAGGCGGTCTCTGCATAAACCAGTTCACCCAGACGGGCGAAGGTGTGCTGGAACGGCTTAATGCCCGTCACCGGGTCAGGTTCCAGGGTCGGGTCCTCGGGAAAGACCAGCAAACAGTGATCCCGGCGCAGGACATTCACGCTCAACTGCAGGGTCGACTGCATGCGGGTGTAATCGCCCTTATAGACCGGGATGCAACCCAGGGACCAGAACATCGGCACGGTGATGCGGGTGAGCAAACGTGAGATGAAGGTGCTCAACGGTGGTTTTAGATGGAGTAGGCGCTCGGTGAAATCCATGTTCATATAGACCGGCGCCAGGTCGGGATC
>JBFYSG010000242.1:0-5502 GCA_041301835.1 Chloroflexota bacterium
CATCCCCGCGCCAAAGCGGCGCGGTATCGCTCTTGAGCCAGGGGATGGTGACCGTGAAACGGCTGCCTTCTCCGTCCCGGCTTTCCACATCGATCCTGCCGCCGTGCAGTTCCACCAGCCGTTGCGCCAGCGAAAGCCCCAGCCCGGTGCCGGCGTAATTCCTTGCCAGGCTGCTGTCCAACTGGATGAAAGGCTGGAACAGCCTGGGGAGGTCCTTTTCCGGGATGCCAATGCCCCGATCCCAACCCGTGAAGCGGATCTCCTCTTTTTCCTGGTCCCCGCGTACTTCCAGGCCCAATTCGCCGTTTTCCGGGGTGAACTTGACCGCGTTGCCGAGCAGGTTGAACAGCACCTGCTTCAGGCGGCGCGCGTCGGCGCGCACGACCAACCCGGCTGGCTTCAGGTCAAAACCCACGGTCTGGTGCTTGGCAGAAGCCATCTGTTTGACCAGCCGCAGGCTCGCCTGGCACAGGTCGTCCACGCTCAGGCGGGCGAGTTCCAGGTCCATGCGCCCCGCCTCGATCTTGGACAGGTCGAGTATATCGTTGATCAGGTTCAACAGGTGGCGCCCGCTCTCCTCGATGGTGTGCAGGGTCTCCACCTGGCGGGTGTTGAGTTCGCCGTACACCTGCCTCTGCAGGGCTTCGGTCAGACCCAGCACGCCGGTCAGGGGCGTGCGCAGCTCATGGCTCATGCTCGCCAGGAACTCATCCTTGAGTTTGGCAGCCCTTGCCAGGGCGGCATTGGCAGACCTCAACTCGGTGGTGCGCTGCGCCACGCGCTCTTCCAGTTCCACCTTGCTGCGCTGCAGGGTCAATTCCACCGCCTTGCGCTGGGTGATATCCTCCTTGACGACCAGGTAATGTGTCACCTGCCGGTCCTTGTTGACGATCGGCGAGATGCTCACCGCCTCCCAGTACATCTCCCCGTTCTTCCGGCGGCTGCGCAGCTCTCCCGACCAGCCCCTGCCGTTTTCGATCTCGGTCTGGATGATATGCGTCTTCTCCCGATGCGTCTCGGTGAAGATCAGGCTGAACAGGTCCTTGCCTATCACGTCCGCCGGTTCGTGACCGGAGATGTGCGTGAAACCCAGGTTGACATACTGGACGATGCTGTGCTGGTCGGCGATCAGGGTGGCGGCGGGGCTCTGCTCGACCGCGTACGAGAGCAGTTGCAGTTGTTCCTCGGCGGTCTTGAGATCGGTGATGTCCGTGGAAATGCCGCACAGCGCGTAGGTCTTGCCCTGCTCGTCCTTGATCGGGAACTTGACCGAAAGATAGGTATGCAGCACGCCGCTGCGGCTGTCCGTTTCCTCGAAGGTCAGGGCTGCATCCCGGGCAAAGACCTCGGCATCGTTTCTCATGCTGGGTTTCGCCTCCGCCCGGTTCAACAGGTCCGCGATCGTCCTCCCCAGGATCTTCTCCTCCGGCAGGTCCATCACCTGGCAGAAAGCCTTGTTGACCAGCTGGTATTTCCCGTCCAGGTCCTTGATGTAGATCTGCGCGCTGGCATTATCCAGGACCGACTGCAGGCGTCCCTGGCTCTGGCGCAGGGCGATCTCGGTGCGCTGGCGCTCGCCAATTTCCTTCTGCGCCGCCTGGTAGAGGTGCGCATTCATCAAGGCAATGGATGCCTGGGCGGCGATGGTTTCCAGCAGGCGCAGGTCCGGCTCGTTGAACGCCTTTGCCTGCGTGCTCTCGATCGCGATCGTACCCACGACCTTCTCGCCCACCGTCAGCGGCACATACATCCCGGACCGGACCCCGGGGAAGGTGCGCACATAGCGCTCATCCTGCTCGACATCCGCGCACAGGACGCTGGTCCCGTGCACCGCCACCCACCCGCTCAATCCGCTGCCGGGCGCAGCCGTAGTGCGGCGCAATCGTTCGATATGCTTGTGGCGCTGCGCCTCGGATAAACCAGGATGGCTCAGCGCCAGGATCTCCATCTGGTTCTTGACCGGGTCCTGGAAGCGGATGGCGATATGATGCCAGCTCAACCGGCTGCCCAGGATCTCGATCGTCCGGTTGGCGATCTCTGCCGGCTCGAGCATCTGGCTGATGGCGATCCCGTTCTCATAGATCACTTCCAGGTCGTTGACCCGCCGCAGGATCTCCGCCTCGGCTTGTTTCCGCTCGCTGATATCCCGACCGCTGCCCAGGATGTTGACCGGTTTGCCCTGTTCATCCCGGATGAGCACGAAACTGGACTCGGACCAGAAACTGGACCCATCCTTGCGATAGAATTCAAGCTCCATCGTCGTCGAGATGGGCAGATTGGATTGCGCCAGCCGCTCCGGGGTGAGGATCTCCGCCATCGCCTGTATGACCCTGGTAACCGACTCGGGGGTCATTTGTTCCTCCAGGCTGAGGCTGTTCACCTCTTCC
This sequence comes from Chloroflexota bacterium, assembly GCA_041301835.1. Lineage (GTDB taxonomy): Bacteria > Chloroflexota > Anaerolineae > Anaerolineales > Villigracilaceae > UBA877. The sequence goes on from JBFYSG010000242.1 coordinate 2,388, forward strand.
AGCGTGAGACCCCGCAGGCGGGTGACCGAGGGGCTGATGTACACCGTATCCAGGTTCATGTCCATCAACCAGACCGTGTCGCTCATGTTCTCTGCCAGCATGCGGTAGCGCGCTTCGCTCTCCCGCAAAGCCTGCTCGGCGTGTTTCCGCTCGGTGATATCCACGATCGAGATGAACACCTTGGAATAATCCCCCTCGTGCCCCGGCGCAACCGACCAGGTCAGGCTGATGTGCAGCGGTTGCCCGTCCAGCGTGCGTTCTTCCGCTTCGCGCCTGAATTGCAGGATGCCGGCATCGATCTGCAGCAACTGCTCGATGAAAGCCTGGTTGGTGTTCCCGCTGATGATGGATCCGAAATTCCCGGCGATGGCTTCCAGGCTCTCCGCCTGGTACAGGTTTAGCGTGGCTTTGTTGACATTATTGACCCGTATAAAAGAAATGCACTTCTCGACGGTGTCCGGGTGGCTGTTCAGGTACTTGCGCAGGTCCTTCACCCCGCGCCGGCGCAGGTCCTCCAGGTGTTTTTTGACCAGCGATAAATCCTGCTCCCAGAGCGAGATGGGCGAGTACTCGAACAGGGCGCGGTAGTTGGCTTCCTGTTCCTTCAGCAGGGTTTCCGCCCGTTTGCGTTCGGTGTAATCGACCAGCGAGATGATCACCCGGGATAGGTCGTGTTCGTGCCCCGGGGCTGCCGACCAGTTCAGGGAGATATCCAACAACTGCCCGTCCAGGGTCTGGTTTGTCCCTTCCCAGGTGAAATTGTTCATGCCTGCCGCGATGTTGACCAGTTCCTGGTTAAAACTTTCCGGGTCTGCATGGTAATCGATCTTGATGTCCTTGAAAAAATGCTCCCGGCTGGTGGCGTGAAAGAGGTCGAGCGTTGCCTGGTTCACATCCAGGATGCGGATCTGTGCGATGCATTCAGCGGCGTAGTCGGGGTGGCTACGCAGGTAGGCGCCAATATCCTTCACGCCCCGCTTGCGCAGGGCATCCAGGCGCAGCTTGACCTGGGAGAAATCCTCCTCCCACAGCGAGATGGGTGATGCCTGGAACAAGCCGCGGTAATGGGCTTCGCTTTGCTGGATGGCTTGTTCGGCGTGTAACTTCTCGGTCACATCGCGTATGTAGCCCCCCACGCCCGTGCGCCCGTCCTGCAGTGGGACAGGGAACTTGCGCGTCTCGTAGGTCCGCCCGGCATGTGTTTCCAGGGTGATGAGGGTCGTACCTGCCTGCAGCGCCTGCTGGTCGCTCTGGCGGCACGCTTCCGCCAGCTCGTTCGTCAATAGGTCAAAATCATCCCTGCCGATGATCTCCTCAACGCTCCTGCCGAAGAAATCCGCGTTCGCCTGGTTGACGATGATGTATCGGAAGCGCTCATCCTTCAGGAACGCCATGTCGGTCGTGGCGTTGATGAAGGTGTGGTAGCGCGCCTGGCTCTCGGCAAGAGCCTTTTCCGCCGCGTGTTGTTCGGCGGCGTGCCTGATCGTCAGGATCAGGCTTTCGATGTCGAAAGGCTTCTGGATGTAGGAATACGCCCCCAGGTTGAGCGCCTCGATGGCGGTATCCTGGCTGGCATGACCGGTGAGCAGGATGCACGCGCTCTCCGGCGAATGCTGGCGGATGGCGCGCAGCACCTCCATCCCCGGCATATCCGCCAGGCGCAGGTCGATCAAGACCACGTCGAATACCCGTTCCTGCGTCATCTGCACGGCGGTCCTGCCGCTCGAGACGGTGGTGGCATCGAATCCCTTGATGCCCAGGATATCCCCCATGGTCTTTAACATCTGGGGGTCGTCGTCCACGACCAGGACCGAAGCCTTGTTCTCCATGCCTGTCTCCGCTCACTTTGAGGTTGGGTCGGCGATCACTTTTCGCAGGTGCTCCAGTTGGAACGCCCGTAGTTTTTCGAGCAGGTCCTGGATATCCAGCGGCTTGTACAGGCAGGCAAAGGCATTGACCTGCAGCGCCGCCTGGACGATCTCTGCCATCTCGTTGCGATAGCCTGTCACCAACAGCACCGGGATGGTGGGATAGCGCTGGCGGATGCTTTTCAACACGTCCAGACCGCTGATGGAGTTCAATTTCATATCCAGCAGGATGGTCTGGGAGCCGGAGGCGATCAGGTCCACATCCTCATGCGGATCGGTCACCTGGGCGACATTGAAGCCGCGTTGCTGCAGAATGTCGCCCAGCGTGCGGCAGAACTCCGGGTCGTCATCCACGATGGCGATCGAGCGCTGGCGGGCGAGGGAGGAGAAAAAGCCCAGCAGGTGGGTCACGTCCAGCGGTTTTTCCAGAACGCCGATAATGCCCTCCTCCAGTCCCTGGTTGATGGTCTCGTCGGAGGCGTAGGCGGTCATCAGTACGACCGGGATGCCGGGGTGGCTCTGGCGGACCTGGTGATGGAATTCCACCCCGTTCATGCCCGGCATGCGCACGTCGGTCAGGATGCAATCGAAAGTCCGGTCGCCCACCAGTTTGATGGCTTCGGCGGCGGAGGAGGCACAGATCGCCTCATGACCGGTCAGCGCGAGGATGTCTGCCAGCGTGCGCGTCATGCGCTGGTCGTCGTCCACAATGAGGATGCGTAAGTTCGGATTCATACAGTCTCCTTGTAGATGGGTACATACACCGTGAAGGTGCTGCCTTTACCGGGCTGGCTTTGCGCCTCGATGCGACCATCGTTGGCTTCGATCAACTTGCGGCTGATCGCCAGCCCCAGCCCGATGCCGGTCGGCTTGGTGCTGAACAGCGGCTCGAATATTTTTACCATATTCTCCGCCATGATGCCGCAGCCGCTGTCCTGCACGGAGATCGCAACCATGCCCTCCTGCCGCCGGGCGGTGATGCTCAACCTGCCCCCGGCGGGCATGGCTTCCACGGCATTCCGCACCAGGTTCCCCAGCACCTGCCCGAGATGGTCGGGGTCGGCATATGCCCGCGGCAGGCGGCTGGGGATCTTGAGCGCAAGCGTTACCGTCGCAGGCAGGGGGAAATGCTCGAGCACCTGCTTCACCAGGTCGGCAACGACCACGGGATATTTTTCCTTGGATTTGATGCGGGCAAAATTCAACAGGTCGGTGATGGTCTTGTCGGCGATGCGCGTTTCGTTCTC
>JBFYSG010000243.1:0-2690 GCA_041301835.1 Chloroflexota bacterium
GGCCATCCGAAGGAAGCGGTGAAGGTCATCGGGAGGATGAAGAAGAACGAGTCTTCCGGCACAAGCACCACCTTCAAGTTCGATCCCACCATCTTCACCGAAGCCCAGGATTTCCGCTTCGACACCCTGACCCAGCGTTTCCGTGAGATGGCTTTCGTCACCCGCGGCACCACCATCCATTTTGTGGATGAGCGCAGCAACCGCCAGATGACCTTCTACTTCGAGGGCGGCATCACCTCCTTCGTGCGCTATCTCAACCGCAACCGCGACAACCTGCACCCGGTGGTTTTTGCCGACCGGCAGATCGAGAACATCGGCATCGAGTTCGCCGTGCAGTACACCGACGCCTACACCGAATCGGTCTATTCATTCGCCAACACGATCAACACCGTGGACGGGGGTACACACCTGACAGGCATGCGCACGGCGCTGACGCGCGTGGTCAACGACTACGCCCGCAAGTCGGGCCTGCTCAAGGATGCCGACCCCAATTTCGCCGGCGATGATACCCGCGAGGGGTTGACCGCGATCATCAGCATCAAGCACCCCGATCCGCAGTTCGAGAGCCAGACCAAGGTCAAACTGATGAACCCCGAGGTGCAGACCTATGTCATGCAGGTGGTCGGGGAGAGCTTCAGCACCTTCCTGGAGGAGAACCCGCAGGCAGCCAAGGCGATCATCGCCAAATGCCTCACCTCCGCCCGGGCGCGGGATGCCGCCCGCAAGGCACGCGACCTCGTCATCCGCAAGTCGGCGCTGGAGAGCCTGACCCTGCCCGGCAAACTGGCAGACTGCTCCGAACGCGACTCGTCAAAGACCGAACTGTACATCGTGGAGGGTGACTCGGCAGGCGGCTCCGCCAAGCAGGGGCGCGACCGCCACTTCCAGGCCATCCTGCCGCTGCGCGGCAAGATCATGAACACCGAGCGCGCCCGGCTGGATAAGATCCTGGGCAGCAACGAGATCAGGGCGCTCATCTCCGCCCTTGGCACCGGGATCGGTGACAACTTTGACGTGGAGGGGCTGCGTTACGGGCGGGTGATCATCATGACCGACGCCGACGTGGACGGATCACACATCCGCACCCTGCTGCTGACCTTCTTCTTCCGCTACATGGCTGACCTGATCGATCAGGGGCATCTCTACATCGCCCAGCCACCGCTCTACCGCATCCAGTACAAGAACCAGGTGCACTACGCCTACACCGAAGGTGATAAAGAGAAGCAGTTGAAATCGCTGGGGGTCGGCGCGGACAAGGTCATGCTCTCGCGCTACAAGGGGTTGGGCGAGATGAACCCGACTCAGTTGTGGGAGACAACGATGAACCCGGCAAACCGCACGCTGCTTCTGGTCACCGTGGACGACGCGGCCGAAGCCGACCGCACCTTCGACATGCTGATGGGCGACGCGGTCGACCCGCGCAGGCGCTTCATCCAGACCCACGCCAGGAGCGTGAGGAATCTGGATATATAACCCCTTATGGTGAAGACGACAACAGGCTCAACCGAGCCTGTTTTTTAATTAAATACCCCCTGAAAAAAGGGTGTTGCCCGAAACGAATAAAAACGAATATGAAAAGGTGGAACTATATAATGTAGGAGATACGAGGGATGAGAGGAGGAGGAAAAAACGAATATTGAGTATGGGAGATTCTGCGATCCCGTTTTTTATTTCCCCCACCCGACAATCATCAATCCGACAGGTTATTTTCGTCATCCCCGAAAATCATCGACAAAGGTGACCCTTTCGGCTACACTATCCTTCCAATGAAAATCACCCACACGCGGAGGGAAATATGACCCCAACACCTGGAAAAGGCAAGCATTTCAAGATCGCCTGGCTGCCCGGCGATGGCATCGGCGTGGACGTGCTTGACGCGACGCGCATCGTGCTCGACAAGATCAACCTGGACGCCGAATATATCCACGGCGACATCGGCTGGGAGTTCTGGTGCCGGGAGGGGGATGCCCTGCCCCAGCGCACAGTGGACCTGCTGAAGAACGTGGACGCCGCCATGTTCGGGGCGATCACCTCCAAGCCGGTCAAGGCTGCGGAGCAGGAACTCGTCCCCGAGCTGCAGGGTAAGGGGCTGGTCTACCGCTCACCCATCGTGCGCATGCGCCAGATGTTCGACCTCTACATCTGCCTGCGCCCCTGCAAAGCCTACGCCGGCAACCCGCTCAACTACAAGGATGACATCGACATCGTCGTCTTCCGCGAGAACACCGAGGACCTGTACTCCGGCGTGGAGTTCAACCCGGTGCCGGCGGAACTGAGGGACGTGCTCACCAAGCTCTCGAAACCCTTTGCCGCCTTCAAGGACGTGCCCCTCGACCAGCTGGCGATCTCCAACAAGGTCATCACCCACAAGGGCAGCGAGCGCATCATCCGCGCCGCCTTCGAGTATGCTAAAAAGTACAACCGCAAGAAGGTGACCGTCATCCACAAAGCCAACGTAGTGCGCGCCACCGAGGGCATGTTCCTCGACATCGCCAAGGAAGTGCACAAGGACTTCCCGGGCATCGAGATGGACGACGCCAACGTGGATGCCATCTGCATGTGGCTGCTCAAGAACCCCCGGAGTTACGACGTGCTGGTGGCGACCAACATGTTCGGTGACATCATCTCCGACCTGGCCGCCCAGATGGTCGGCGGATTGGGCTTCGGCTGCTCGGGCAACATTGGGGATA
>JBFYSG010000244.1:0-3410 GCA_041301835.1 Chloroflexota bacterium
CGGGATGTTGCACGCCAGGCTGACGAGCACAAGGAACGCCACCAACAGGAATATCCGTTTGTGTTTTGGATGCATGCTTCCTCCAGTCACTCGCTTGACCACCACTCGGCGATGAAATAGATGCCGGAATCATCGCCGGAAAAGATCGCCCAAGCGATCAGGATCGGACGCCTGTTGACATTATAGCCACTTCCAGCCTGAAATCAACCGCGCCGAGCCTGAGTGAGCGGTTGTGTTTGCGATGGCGTACTCATGTATAATTTGCCCGCCGATCCCATGCATCGGTAAAAAGGATGCCCGATGACCCTTACCCCGGACCCGACCCCCAAGCAATCGTTCGACCCCGCCCACGATGTCCTGCGTTACACCCCGCGCTCGCTCCAGCCGATCTTCACACCCGCCACCGTGGCGGTCATCGGCGCGACCGAAAAGACCGGCAGCGTCGGGCGCACCGTGCTGTGGAATCTCATCTCCAGCCCGTTCGGCGGCACGGTCTATCCCATCAACCCCAAGCGCAGCAACATCCTGGGCATCAAAGCCTACCCGGGCATCAAGGACCTGCCGGACCGGATCGACCTGGCGGTCATCGTCACCCCCGCCCCGACCGTTCCGGGCATCATCGCCGAGTGCGTGGATGCCGGCGTGAAGGGCGCCATCGTCATCTCGGCAGGATTCAAGGAGATCGGTCCCGAGGGCATCCGCCTCGAGGAGCAGATCCTGGAACTGTCGCGCCGCGGGCAGATGCGCATCATCGGACCCAACTGCCTGGGGGTGATGAATCCCATCACCGGTCTCAACGCCACCTTTGCCACCGCCACCGCCTATCCCGGCAGGGTGGCTTTCATCAGTCAATCCGGCGCGCTGTGCACCTCCGTGCTGGACTGGTCGCTCAAGGAGCACGTCGGTTTTTCAGCCTTCGTCTCGATCGGCTCGATGCTGGACGTGGACTGGGGCGATCTCATCTACCACCTGGGTGACGACCCGCAGACCAACAGCATCGTCATCTACATGGAGACGATCGGCGAGGCGCGCTCGTTCATGTCCGCCGCCCGCGAGGTGGCGCTCGCCAAGCCGATCATCGTCATCAAGCCCGGGCGCACCGAGGGCGCCGCCCGCGCCGCCGCCTCGCACACCGGGTCGCTGACGGGTTCCGACGAAGTGCTGGATGCCGCCTTCCGCCGCTGCGGCGTGCTGCGCGTGAACAGCATCGGGGAGATCTTCTCCATGGCGGAAGTGCTCTCCCGGCAGCCCCCGCCCGCCGGTCCGCGCCTGACCATCCTGACCAATGCCGGCGGACCCGGCGTGCTGGCGGTGGATGCGCTCATCACCGGGGGCGGCAAACTGGCGGAGATCTCGCCCGAGACCATGCGCCAGTTCAACGAGTTCCTGCCTCCGCAGTGGAGCCACAACAACCCGGTGGACATCCTGGGTGACGCCTCACCCGAGCGCTATGCGCGCGCCCTGGAGACCGCGGCGCGCGACAAGGACAGCGATGGTCTGCTGGTCATCCTCACCCCGCAGGCGATGACCGATCCGACTGCCACCGCGGAAGCGCTGAAAGAGCATGCCAAGCGCTACGACAAACCCATACTCGCCTCCTGGTCGGGGGGCAAGGACATCGCCCTGGGAGAATCCATCCTCAACCAGGCAGGCATCCCCACCTTCATGTACCCCGACACCGCCGCCGAAGCCTTCGCTTACATGTGGAAGTACACCGACAACCTCAAGGCGCTCTATGAGACCGTCAGCCTGAGCCGCGAGGACACCGCCGCCATTGACCGTGAGGCGGCATCCGCCATCCTCGAACATGCCCGCCAGTCCGGGCGCCTGCTGCTCACCGAGGTGGAATCAAAGGAACTGCTCGGCACCTACGGCATCCCCACCGTGCCGACACGCATCGCCGCCACACCCGAGCAGGCTGTCGGGCACGCCGCCGCCCTGGGTTACCCGGTTGTGCTCAAACTGCACTCCGAGACCGTGACCCACAAGACCGATGTCGGCGGGGTGCAACTGAACCTGGGCGATGAATTGGCGGTGCGCGCCGCGTTCGATGCCATCCGCCAGGGCGTCAGCGCCAAAGCCAGCGCAGCGGATTTCCTGGGCGTCACCGTCCAGCCGATGGTGCTGCTGGAGGGGTACGAGTTGATCATCGGCTCCAGCATCGACCCGCAGTTCGGACCAGTCGTGCTCTTCGGGACAGGCGGGCAGCTGGTGGAGGTCTTCAAGGACCGCTCCCTGGGGCTGCCGCCGCTCAACGCCACCCTTGCCCGGCGCATGATGGAGCGCACCCGCATCTTTGAAGCCCTCAAGGGGGTGCGCGGGCGCGCCCCGGTGGACATCTCCGCCCTGGAGCAGGTGCTCGTGCATTTCAGCCAACTGGTTGCCGAACAGCCCTGGATCAAGGAACTCGATATCAACCCGCTGATCGCCTCGCCGGACGGTCTGCTGGCGCTGGATGCGCGCGTGCTGATCCACGAAGCAAAAACCGAGGCGGACCTGCCCAGGCTCGCCATCCGCCCCTACCCCGCGCAGTACGTCTCGCCCTGGACGATGAGCGACGGCACACCGGTGCTCATCCGCCCGATCCGAGCCGAGGACGAGATGCCCATGCGCCAGTTCCACGCCTCGCTCTCCGACCGCACCCTGTACATGCGCTATCTCTCCTCGCCCGAACTGAGCACGCGCATCACCCACGAACGCCTGGCGCGCATGACTCACAACGACTACGACCGCGAGATCGCCCTAGTCGTCGAAGGTGAAGCTGGTGGAGAGAAGGTCATCTACGGCGTGGCGCGTCTCAGCAAACTGCGCGGCAGCGCCGAGGAAGCCCGCTTGACCATGCTGATCGGCGATGCCTGGCAGGGCAAAGGGCTGGGCAGGGAACTGCTGGCGCGCAGCCTGCAGATCGGGCGCGATGAGAAGATCAAGCGCATCATCGCCCTCATGTCCCCCGAGAACGATGCCATGCAGAAGTTGTGTCGCGCGGCGGGGTTCAGCTCCTTTGAGATAGACCCCGAGAACAAGATGCTCAAAGTCCAGATGGAGTTGTAAGCCCGCCGCTGGATGGGCGTGCCGCACCCGGGGCGGATGCGTTCCACGGGATCATATAACTATGCGCAGTCCGCGCTTTCAACACTGCATTCGTCAGGTCTGCTACGACGGATGCACCGGCAGCGCTTTGAAGGGTGCCCGCTCGAGACGACGCAGTAGTTCATCCAGCCTGGTTTGCGGCAACCCCAGCGCATCCAGTCCACGGCGCAAGAATCCCAGGTCACAGCCGTGCACCTCCAGATAACCCAGGACCGCTTCATAACGATCCGCCCGATCGCGGTAAAGTTCCGTGATCAAACGCAGTTCAAGCGCAACCGTGGGTACCTGGTATCCACCGCACGGCAGCGGGGTGTAGTATT
>JBFYSG010000245.1:0-3586 GCA_041301835.1 Chloroflexota bacterium
CGGGATCGCCACGGTCAGTTTTAACGCCAAATACAGCAGGACCACCAGGTCTGAGGTCAGCAAGGCGGTGGATGGACTGGTACATAAACGACTGGTTGTCCGCGACCAGGATCCGAATGACCGGCGAAACATCCCCCTGGTGCTCACCTCGGAGGGAGACCGGATCATGGAGGCGATCTTCAATGAGGCAGAAGCCTGGCTGGTGCGGCAGTTCGAATCCTTGACGGAGGAGGAGTGTGTCATTTTACGCAAGGGCATGGAGCAACTGAATAAAATATTCACTGCAGACTAGGACAGAATAACTCCGCTGGTAAAGACAAAAAGAAACCATGAGACATCTACTTCGATTAAACCCTTTCATCAAACCCTATTTTGGGAAAATAATCCTGAACCTGCTGATCCTGTTATGCATTACCGGACTTTCCCTGGTTGTTCCAACCATCATCCGCCATGTGATCGATGATGGCTTGCAGAGCGGTAACAGCCTCTACCTGGTGCGTTCTGCGTTGATCCTGCTCGGACTCGGGCTGATCACTGCGCTGTTCTCGTTCTTCCAGCGCTTCCTGTCGGAATGGGTTGCCGCGCACATCGGTTACGATCTGCGCACGCGCATGTATGACCACCTCCAGAACCTGCCCTTCACTTATCATGATCATGCCCAGACCGGGCAGTTGATCAGTCGGTGCATTGAAGATGTCCGCTCCATCCAGGGATTTGCGGGCGGCAGCATCATTGAACTGGTGCAGTTGCTCTTTACATCCGTCGGTGTCATTACATTCCTGGTCTTGAGCGATCCAATCCTGGCTCTGATCGCACTGCTGCCGCTTGTGCCGATGGCGATGATGACGATCGATTTCGGCGGACGTGTTACGCGCCTGTTCTATGCCGTGGATAACGCCCTGGGCGATCTTTCTTCTCGTTTACAGGAGAACGTGACCGGTGTGCAGGTAGTACGGGCGTTTGCCCGGGAATCCTATGAGAAAAAGCGTTTTGAGGAAGCCAACAGCACTTATTTCCACACCCGCATCCGCGTGATCGGGGAGTGGTCCAAGGTGATGCCGACAACCAACCTGTTGATCGTGATCGGAACGATCCTGGTGCTGTGGTTCGGAGGGCAACTGGTGCTGGAAGGCAGTATGACGGTCGGGGAACTTGTGGCGTTCAATGCCTACCTGCTCATGCTCTCGGCTCCGGTGCAGCAACTCGCCTGGCTGGTCAATGCAGCTGGCGAAGCAAGCGCAGGTGCGCAGCGTGTATTTGAAGTGCTGGATACGGTTCCGGATATCCGCCCGACGCAGAACCCGGCAGCCATTGGGAAAATCCGGGGCGAGGTGGAATTCCGGGATGTATCACTCGCCTACCAGGGCGAAAAACGAGAAGCCCTGACCCAGATTAACCTGCATATCGAGCCGAACCAGGTTGTTGCCCTGATCGGTCCGACAGGATCAGGCAAGACCTCGCTTGTAAACCTTATCCCGCGGTTTTATGATGTTTCCTCTGGCGCTGTGCTGGTCGACGGCATCGATGTTCGTGAGTACGATCCAATCCAATTGAGGCACCAGATCGGTATTGTGTTGCAGACCTCCTTGTTATTCTCGGACAGCATCAAAGAGAACATTGCATACGGTCGGGTGGGGGCTTCCATGGATGAGATCATTTCTGCGGCAAAGGCGGCTCAAGCCCACGAATTCATCATGAGCTTCCCCAACGGGTATGATACCGTGGTGGGTGAACGGGGTGTAACTCTGAGCGGCGGTCAGAGACAGCGCATCGCCATTGCCCGCGCCTTGACCATTGATCCGAGGATCTTGATCCTGGATGATTCAACCTCCAGCGTGGACACACACACGGAACAAGCCCTGCAACTGGCTTTAAAGCGGCTCATGTCTGGACGTACTACTTTTGTGATCGCTCATCGATTATCCACGGTCAGGAACGCTGACCTGATCCTTGTCATGGACAAAGGCAGGATCGTGGAACGAGGCACGCACGACGCGCTGCTGACGGAGAGCGGGCTTTATCGAGAGATCCATCGATTGCAATTGAACCAGATCGAGGAGAGCTTGGAGGACCTGGAAGCCTTGGAACTCTTACAACGTGAGCGGGATGAAATGAAGCACCGCCGCTCCGCAGACCGATCTTTATCATGAGGAACCGGCAGTCTATGACATCCATTACGCCCCCTGCTTACGTCACCCAATCGGAGGAACTCTACGATAAGAGTTTCGATCCCAAGATCGCGCGCCGCATCTGGCAGTTCGTGCGTCCATACCGCATCCAGCTGTTGATCGCTTTGTTCTATATGCTTGTCAGCTCCACGGCTTCCGTGCTGGGACCTTTTTTTGTCAAATTGGCGATCGATGACGGGCTTGCCCGTGCCGATCTGAACTCCTTAAGAAATACGGTCTTGTTTTACCTTGCGGCGGCATCCTCGCAATGGGTTTTCATTTACTTGCGGGTCAACCTGATGGCAAGGGTTGGACAATCCATTATTTATGACCTGCGCCGAGACCTGTACGCCCACCTGCAGGCACTATCCTTGAGTTTCTATTCCCGCTGGAGCGTGGGACGTGTCATCACGCGGGTGATCAATGACGTTGAGACATTGCGCGATTTTATTACCTGGGCGGTGCTTGCCATTGCGCGTGACCTATTTGTCATTGTGGGTATTTTGATCGCCATGCTGGGTATGAACCTCAAATTATCCTTGATCACATTCAGCGTCCTGCCCTTGATGATCCTCGCAACGGTGCTCTTCCGCCGGATCGCGCGACGTGTGTATCGGCGCGTCCGGGCAGCAGTTTCCTGGGTTAATTCTGTGCTGGCGGAGAACGTCAATGGAGTCAGGGTTGTGCAAGCGTTTTCAAGGCAGGTCCATAACCAGACCCACTTCCGGGATTATGTGAACCGCTATTACCTGGAAACCTCGGTGAATGCGGCGAAAGTATCCGCAAGCTTTTCTCCCATTGTGGATGTGTTGGGTGCCATCGCCACAATGCTGGTTGTTTGGCTGGGGGGTGCAGCTGTGCTGGGTGAAACCATCTCGGCGGGTGTACTGGTGGCATTCGTCCTGTATGTGGATCGTTTTTTTGAGCCCATCCGGGACCTGAGTCGGCGGTTTGACACGCTCCAATCCACCATGGCAGGTGTTGAACGCCTGACCGGGTTGTTGGATACCGAGATCGAGGTCAGGGATGATGCGTCTGCCATCGAATTGCCACACATCCGCGGCGAGGTCCGATTCGAAAATGTCTCTTTCCATTACAGTGATGACCCCACGCCGGTATTGAAAGATGTCGACCTGGCAATTCCAGCCGGCACAACCGTGGCTCTGGTTGGGGAGACCGGGGCAGGAAAGACGACGATCATCAAGCTCCTGTCAAGATTCCATGACCCGGTGGACGGGGTTGTACGGGTGGATGGTCACGATCTACGCCATGTTACCCAGGACTCGTTAAGGCGTCAGATGGGCATCGTTTTACAGGACCCCTTCCTCTTCAATGGATCGGTCAGGGAGAACTTGCGTTTTGGCAGGCTGGAGGCGACCGATGACCAGATCGAGGCAGCGGCGCGCGCCATTGGTGCC
>JBFYSG010000246.1:0-2765 GCA_041301835.1 Chloroflexota bacterium
AACACCAGCACACCGAAGAAAAGCACCGCCTCCGAATCCAGCAGGTAACCTGCCGCCAGGATGGCGCCGCCCAGGATCGCAAAAATGAAAAGTTCAAAAGAGGGAAAGGAGCGCCGTGCCAGGTCAGCCAGGACTGCCACCTGCCCTTCCGCGTCGGACGGATAGAGCATGCGGTGCGCGCGGCGGCGCCGTGCACGTGCATCATGCGGGATCGAGGAGGACGGAACGGGTTGCGGGGAGGGTTCGGGTTCGTTCATGTTCACTTCCGCAGGCTGGCGATCAGCCGCAGGGGTTTGTCGAGCAGGTCCAATGCCGCGAAGATATCGGGGGCGATCAGGTCCGCGCCGAGCAGTGTCTCCACCGCCACACCTTCCTGTGACATGATGCAGATGCCAAGCACCGCTGCCTTGAGCATGAGGGCATCGTTCGCCCCCTGCCCGATGGCGATGACCGAATCCGCACCCAGGTTCTTGACATAGACCGCCTTCTGTACTGCTTCGTTCCCGCCCTGGATGCGCACTGCCGTGAGATTGAGCTGCTGGTCAATGACCGCCTGCCGTCCGTGGGTGTCGGCGGTCAACAGGTGGATCTGCAGCCGGTCCCCCAGAATGCCGATGCGCCTGGCAAGTCCCTCCGGCAGGACTCCGTCCAGTGCCAGCGTTCCGTTCACATCAGTCACGAGGTGTTCGAGCCGCACTTCGCCGCGCCCGGGGATGTTCAATTCGATCATGCCTGCAATTATACAACATGCCCCCCTGTTTGCCGTTCATCCCGCGCTGACCGCCGCAAAACCGAGCCCGTTCGGACCGACGTGCGCCCCGATGACCGTGCTCACGTTCACCATCAGGATATCGCGCGGCAGGTCACGGCGGGATTGCTCCATGATGCGCGCCAGGAAACCCCGGGCTCTCGCTTCCGCACCGGTATGCAGGATGGCGAGGCGCTCCAGCGGCATTTTCGCTCCCAGCAGGGAAGCCATGTACTCGTCAGCCTGGCTCGTCGTCCGCACCACGCCGACCGGTTTGACCTGCCCATCCGCCAGTTCAACGATCGGCTTAATCGAGAGCGCGCCGCCCAGGTGGGTGATGACCGCCGGGACGCGCCCGCTGCGCCGCAGGAAGTCCATCGTATCCAGCGCTGCAAAGACCTTCAGGCGCAGGCGCATGTCCGCCATCAGCTCCAGCACCGTCGGCAGGTCTGCACCAGACTCAGCCGCCTCGGCCGCAGCCAGCACCTGGAAGCCGACCCCCAGTGAGAGCGAGCCACTGTCCACCACGCTGACGCGCTCCGGGAAGTCCTGTCCCGCCTGGCGCGCCGTGTCGCAGATGGAGGTCAGCCTGGCGGCGGAATGGATGGCAAGGATGTGCCCGGCGCCCGCATCGAAGAGCTTCTGATAGCGCATTGAGAATTCCCCAATGGAAGGCGCAGCGGTCGTTGGAAAGACCTTCATGCCGGGCAGGCGCGCGTAGAAGTCGTCGCGGCTGATGCCCGCGCCGTCCGCGTACTGCCGACCTTCGATGACCAGCATGGAAGGGATGACCTGGATGCCAAATCGTTGAGCCAGGTCCGCAGGCAGGTCAGAGTTCGAGTCGGTCACGAAGCCGGTTTTCATGGATTCCCTTTGAGGATGCAGTGCAGCAATTCAAGCGAGTATAGCATAGGCAGGTTGGATGTCTAAGATCGAGGTCGAAGGTTGAAGGTCGGAGGCTTATTCACCGTCCAGCGGTCCCCCAGCTCAATCCAAATTCCGCACCGCGGGATGCAGGAGACCGATCAGGATCATCAGGATGGTTCCGGCGCCGCCAACCAGAAAGACCGTCGGCGCGCCGAACAGGTCGGTTCCCCAACCTGCCAGGGCATAGCCCACAGGCAGGAGGATCCACGAGCCGAGCGAGTCGAAGGCGTAGACCCGTCCGAGCTTGTCGTTCGGTACCATCTCCTGCAGGGTGTTCGTCCACACCAACCCGAACACGTTGAAACAAAACCCATAAACGAACATCGCACCGATCAACACGGGGATGGGAGCTTTAAAGCCGAAGAGCAGGAGCAGGAAACCGTTGACCAGCACAGCACCGTAACCCAACAACCCGCGGCGGCGCAGGCGTTTGTACTGCCCGAGCCAGAGCGCACACAGCACGTATCCCAGCGAGAAGGCTGAGCCGAAGATGCCCAGCAAGCCCACATCTGCGCCGAGGTCATCCTTGATGAGGAAGGGCGCCGCCACGGCGCGCGGGCTGCCTTCCATGATGTTCAGCACACCGAAGATCAGGATGGTAACCCAGATCCACGGGACGGTTATGATGGCGAGCCAGCCTTCGCGCAGATCCTGGAAGCCCCGCCTGATCGCATCCTTCGCCGACGCGTGCCTGCCGCCCGTTTCAGACAGGTCCGCCTTCCTCGGCAATTCGTACAAGCCCGCGCGCAGGATGGGGAACACGCACAGCGCGGAGACGAAAAACGACAGCGCGTCCAACCCGAAGGCGAGAGACGTCCCGCCCATCGCGACCAGTGACGCGCCGAGGATGGGACCGATGACTCCCATCACGCGCTGACTGAGTCCGTTCAGCGAGTTGGCGCGGACCAGCATGTCGGGCGGCGTGATCTGCGGGATGACGGATTGGTAGGCGGGAAAGAAGAAGGCTTCCACAAAGCCGAAAATAAGACTGGCAAGATAGATGTGCCAGATTTCCAAAAGATCGAGCCATGAAAACACTGCGATAAAAACAACAACGGTCCCGCTGAGAATGTCTGAAAGAAACATGATG
>JBFYSG010000250.1:0-6383 GCA_041301835.1 Chloroflexota bacterium
GATATTGGAGGCTGACCATCCAACCGGAGACGCACCTGCGCCGCCGGAATCTTGCACCACATCGAGGTTCATATGAGTTGGGAAGATAAGATCTTACGCATCGTTCGGGTCGTCAACAGCCAGGACATCGGCACCTTCGGTCGCCTGCTGACGGCGATCACCGTCGTGGGTGGGCATGTGGGCAGCATCGAACTGCTCAACGAGACCTCCACCCAGGTCGTGCGCGATATCACCATCTTTGCAGACGACGAAAGACACCTGGAGATCATCCTGGAAGCCATCCGCCGCAACCGGGGCACCCGCCTGCTGGATGTGCGCGATGAAGTGATGGCATTGCATCTGAAAGGCAAGATCGCCATCCGCTCACGTTATCCGATCGATTCGCTCACCACCCTGCGCCGCGTCTACACGCCGGGCGTGGCGGAAGTCTGCATGAAGATCGCCAAGGACCCGGTGCTGGCACGCTCCTACACCGCGACCTGCCACATGGTCGCCATCGTCACGGATGGAACCGCCGTGCTCGGTCTGGGGGATATCGGACCGCTGGCAGCCATGCCCGTCATGGAAGGCAAAGCCATGCTGATGGAAAGCCTGGTCGGGCTTTCAGGCATGCCGATCCTGCTCAATACGAAGGATGCCGATGAGATCATCAAGATCGTGGCAGCCATCGCCCCCACCTTCGCCGCCATCCAACTGGAGGATATCTCCGCGCCGCGCTGCTTCAGGATCGAAGAGGAACTCCAGAAGCAATTGGACATCCCGGTCATGCATGACGACCAGCACGGCACCGCGGTGGTCACCACCGCCGCCCTCACCGTGGCGACACGCAAGAACAAACGCGACCTGGGCAAAGCCGTGATCGGGCAGATCGGGCTGGGCGCCGCCGGGAATGCCATCGCCAAGATGCTGATGCGGGTAACCGGCAACCCGGTCCTCGGCACCGATCTGAACCCCGAGGCGGTCAAACGGCATGTCGCCAACGGCGGCAAGCGCTCGACCCTGAAGAACATCATGGCAGATTGCGATATCGTCATCGCCACCACCGGTGCGCCGGGATTGATCAAGCCGGAGATGGTGCGCAAGGGGCAGATCATCCTGGCGCTTTCCAACCCGCGCCCGGAGATCGAACCTGAAGTCGCCCGTAAAGCTGGCGCCATATATGCCGCGGACGGCAAGACGGTGAACAACGTGCTGGGTTTCCCGGGCATCTTCCGCGGCGCAGTGGATACCTGGTCGCCGCGCATCAGCAACGAGATGCTGACGGCGGCGGCGGAAACGATCGCCGACCAGACCCCGGACGACCAGATGGTCCCCGATCCGCTCAACCGCCACCTGCACGAGGCGGTTGCCCGGGCTGTGGCGATGAAAGCCATCGAACAGGGTCTGGCACGCGCCGAGTATGTGCCCTACGTGCGCGAGTAGGCAGGTCTCCTCTCCTGCACCCGCTTAATCACAAGAAAGCCTCCCGCCTGGAACGATGCGGGAGGCTTAATTATTAAATCCGGGCGGCGCGCTAGGGCCTCTCTGCCGCCAGTTCCTTGAGCAGGGTCCCCAGCCGGGTGATGCCCTCGCGGATGAATTCAGGCTTGGAATAGGAGAAATTGATGCGCATGGTGTTCTTCCCGCCGCCGTTCGGGTGGAAGGATGCTCCCGGTACAAAAGCCACTTTGCGTTCGATGGCAGTGGTCAGAACCTCGGCGGCATCCATCCATTCGGGTAGGATGCCCCACAGGAACATGCCGCCAAGCGGCTTGGTCCAGTGCACGGTGGGAGGGAAAGTCTCCTCCATCATCTCGATCATCAGGTCGCGGCGTTCCTTGTAGGTGGCGCGGATCACTTTGACATGCTCATCCAGGAAACCACCCTTGCCGACCTCGTATGCCACCATCTGGTTGAAAGCGGCGGTGTTCAGGTCAGCTGCCTGCTTGGATTGCACCAGTTTGTGGATGACCTGTTCAGGCGCAATGACCCATGCCAGGCGGATGCCCGGCGCCAGCAGTTTGGAGAAGGTGCTCAGGTAGATGACATTGCCTGTGTAGGTGCCGTTATCCCCCCGGTACTGGCTGTCCAACCAGACCAGCGAGGGCAGGTGCTCGCCTTCGAAGCGCAGCTGCCCGTAAGGGTCGTCCTCCACGATGGGCACGCCGTAGCGGTCCGCCAGTTCCACCAGTTGCTTGCGGCGCTCCAGGCTCAAGGTCGTCCCGCTGGGGTTCTGGAAGTTGGGCAGCACATAGATGAACTTGGGACCGATGCGCAGGGCTTCCTCCAGTTCATCGACCATCATCCCGTTCTCATCCGAGGGCACCGCGATGTACTGCGCACCGTAGGCGTTCCAGGCTTGCAGGGCGCCCAGGTAGGTGGGCGATTCCACCACGATGTGGTCGCCCTGGTTGAGGAACACCCTGCCGATGAAATCAAGCGCCTGCTGGGAGCCCGAGGTGATCAGGATGTTCTCGGGGGTCACACTCACCGAGTAACGCCCGGTGTGGCGGGCGATCATCTCGCGCAGCGGGCGGTAGCCTTCGGTCGTGCTGTACTGCAGCGATTGGGCGCCAAAATTATCCAACACATAGTTGCAGGCTGCCTTGAATTCCTGTACTGGAAATACTTCAGGGGCGGGCAAACCACCGCCAAAGGATATGATGTCCGGCTGTTCGGTCAGTTTTAATAGTTCGCGGATCACCGAACTACCCATCCGCTTGGTACGGTTTGCATAACGATATTCCCAGGGTGTCTGCATTCATTCTCCTTGGTTCTAATTTAGCCAGCCGATAAAAAAGCCTGGCAGGTATAATTCACCTGTCAGGCTTGTGGCTAAGCCCGGTCTGCCAGAAAGCATAAGCCCAACATCATCGGCATGGCGCTATAATCTTATCGTGATTCACCCAACTCTGCAATAGGTCAGCTGTCAGGTCTTGGAGGCTTGGATGCACATCCGCAGGATTATTACAATGCTCGTACTGATCGGAACCCTTCTGACAGCCTGCGCGCCTGCCGGGGGGGCAGACCCCGGCACAGGCACGCCGGTCTGCGGGGATGATGTCTGCGCCGCCTCCGAGGATGCCCGCACCTGCCCCGCCGACTGCAGCCAGGCGGTGCTGAGCGGCAAGACCCTGCTCACCACCATCGATTCGGAAGCCAGCGGTGAGGTAGCCGTGCTGATCGCCTACCCGCTCGAAGCACGCTTCCCCGACGGTGCCGGGGTGGTGGTCGTGGTCCCCTCCTTCCTGGAGCACTTGGACCGCTTCACCACCGAGCCCGACTTTACCTCCATCGGTTTGGTCCAGGTCACCTTCCTGTGGCCCGGTCAGAGCGATGAGCGCTATGGCGTCTCGAGCGAAGGGGAATTCGACTACGGCGGGGAGGATTCCATCCAGGTCCTGCGGGATGTGATCCGTTTTGCCACCGGCAGGCTGCTGGATGGGAACGATCGCTCGCTGACCGCGCTCATTCCGGTCAAACCGATGGTCGATGAGGTTGGGCTGTATGCCCGGGGTGACGCCGGCATGGCGGCGGTCAACGCCCTGGCGTTTTACGGAGACGTGCTCGGCGGTGTGGCTTATTTTGTGGGTGATGAAAATCCAACCGTGGACACCCTCATCTGCCAGGAAGCTGGGCACTTCAATGAAGACGGGCTGGCGATCCCCAATCCCTTCTACCAGTTCTCCACCGGTTACGCGCCAGCGGAGATTAAACTCAATTACGGCACCCTGCGCTGGGATGCGGAGACCATCGACCCCGACAACGGTTTCAGCGGTCTGCCATATCTCGACCTGAACGGGGATTACCGCCTGGATGAGACCGACCACGCCTTCGACGGGACTGTGCCGGTCATGTTCGGCAAGCGTTATTATTCCACCACCCTCACCCAGGCATTACTCGATAACGGCGCACTGACCGCAGAGAACTGGTCCCCGACGCTCGCCACCGCCGGGGAGGCAAAGACCGCCTGGGATCTCCGCCAGTCCACCGGGCGCTACCTGGACCTTGCGTTGATGAGCCCGAACCTGAAGGTCATGCTCCTGTTCGCCAGGCGCGATCAGGCGCAGGTGGCAGACGATAAACCGCACATCCACCAGGCTTTCCAGGGATTCCGCTTCGAAGCGTTCCTGCGCTGGGTGCGTTTGAACCCCGACCGCGCCTACATGCAGTGGATGTCCGCCAGCCTGGAGATGGATTTTCCCGATAACCCGGCTAATACCCAGCCCGAGGATTGGCTGGAGATCGTGGATTGGGCGTATGCCGGCGGCGGACCAAGCGGCCTCATGGCACCCCTGGCGGCGCTGGCTGAGATGGCAGACCGTGCCCACACCGGGCGCTGGGACGAGAACCTGGGGGATGTGCTGTATGAGTATCTGCCTGCCACACCTGAGCCCTGAGAATGGAACAAGCGGTGCGCCAGCAAGCGCACCGCTTATCTTGTTTTCCCAACAGACCAGCAACAGCAGGTCTATCTACATGTAGGTTTCGAGCAGGTCGCCCACTTCCTCCATGTTGAACACCGGTCCATCCACACAGATCAATTTCTCGCCCAGGTTGCAGCGCCCGCACTTCCCCAGCCCGCAGTGCATGCGCGCCTCCAGGGTCACATAGTTCGATACCTGCGGAAAGCCCAGTTTCGTCAGCAGGTTGGTGGTATGGTAGATCATCACCGGCGGACCGCAGGTGATCGTGACCGTGTTCTCCGCGCTGGGGGCGGTTTTTTCCAGCAGGCTGGTGATCAGCCCGGTATCATGCTTCCAGGTCTCGTCGGGTACATCCACCGTCAGGTGCAGGCTGGTATTCGGAGACTGGCGCCATTCCTCATACTCATCGGTGAAGACCAGCAGGTCGGGACGGCGCGCCGCCCACAGGATGGTGAGGCGACCATAATCGGCGCGATGGTCGAGCACATGCTGGATGACCGGTCTCAACGGTGCACCGCCAATGCCGCCACCCAGCACGACCAGATTCTTCCCCTTGAACTTGTCCATCGGAAACCAGTTGCCGAGCGGGCCGCGCACGCCCACGGCATCGCCTGTGCCGAGTTCATGCAAGCCGGTCGTCACCGAACCGAGGCGGGCGATGGCAAAATCCACCACCGCGCCGCGCTGGGGCGTGTTGGCAATGCCGAAAGGCGCTTCGCCCAATCCGAACGCGGAGACAAAGGCGAACTGACCCGGTTGTGCATTCCGGAACGCCTCCCCGCCGCCGTTGTTCAATTCGATGCGCAGGAGTTTAATATCCGCTGCAAGGTCGCGGGTTTCCACCAGTTTACCCAGGTAGGGCAGCATCGGATTGGCGGTCATAACGACTCCTCCAGCGAGACCAACACCTCGGTCACATCCACGCCAACCGGGCAGACTTCGATGCAGCGCCCACAGCCCGTGCAGGCAGATGCCTCGCCCAGACCGTACTGCTCCGGATAGTAATAGAACTTGCAGAAGAACCGGTTGCGCTGGCGTTCGCCCTTGCGGTTGCGCGGCTTGTGCCCACCCGCAACCCGGCGGTAATTCTCACCCATGCACGAATCCCAGCAGCGGATGCGCTCGTATTCGCCGGGTTCCAGCATTTCATCGCGCACCACAAAACAACGGCAGGTCGGGCAGACATAGGCGCAGGCGCGGCAGGAAAGGCAGCGCTCGCCGATGCGCGCCCAGAACTCATCCTTGAAATGCTCTGGCCAGTTCTCCCTGGCAGGTACCGGGAACTTGCCGGCAGGGACCGGCGATGCCTGCCTTGCCCCGGTTTCCTTCCACTCCCCGCCGGGGATCAGGAAACGACCTTTCTCGGTCACAGCCTGAACCAGGTAGCCCTCATCGGTCGGGTAGAGCATGATATCCATATCCCGGGGGTCATCCGGGGCGCCCCCGGTGGAGGTGCAAAAACAGTGCGGACCCAATTCCTGGCATGCCAGCCCGATCAGGGTGGTGTTCTGGCGGCGGCGGGCATAGAACGGGTCTTCAGGATTGGTGTCGAGGAACATGGCATCCAGCAGCCTGGTGCCGCGCGCATCACAAGGACGCACTCCAAAGACGACCGTCTCCCCTTCTGGCAGGCGCTCTTCCAACTGGACATCCTGCCCATGCTTGTGGACCGCGAACAAACGCTCGGTCGGAGGAAAGAACAGGTCCTTCATCGACATCAGCGGGCGGGTGTAGTTCCGCACGATGTCGCCGGCATTTTTCACCGGGCGGTACAGCGTGATCCCGGCAACCTGGCTCGGTGCCACCAGGGTGCGCACCGCTGCGATCCCATTCAGCCAGTTATCCAATTGTGTGGGCGTGATCGACCAGCACTTGGAGCCCTCGGGGGCGACCGGCTCGGTTGCTGCGGGTGTTGACTTGCCCTGCGCCTTGGCGACCTTTTTCATTTCCCCTCCTTGTACTCGCCCGAGAGGACTG
>JBFYSG010000251.1:0-2725 GCA_041301835.1 Chloroflexota bacterium
CCCGGAAGGGGCGCGATCGGGATCGAACCTGATCGGCAGGTGTTGATAACCAAGGGCTGTTTTTTTCAACCAGGACAGCCCTTTAAGAATCAGCGAACAGGCAAGGCTGGAAACGGGGACCGGATCACATGTGCCAGGTGGTCCCGTCTTTGCTGTCCTCGATCATCACCCCGAGTTCCTTCAAGCGGTCGCGGATCAGGTCCGACATCGCCCAGTTCTTCTGATTGCGCATCTCGGTGCGCAGTTCCACCAGCAGGGCGATGAAGCGCTCCGCCTCGCCCGCGGCGGCTTTCCGCTCGCCCAGGCGCAGACCCAGCACCCCTGCCAGCGTCCGCAGGGTGGACTGGGCAGGCTGGAGCTGCGCCGCGGTCGCCCCGTTGTCGCGGGCGGTGTTGGTGGCGCGCACCAGTTCGAACAAACCCGCCAATGCGCCGGACGAATTGAAATCGTCATCCATCGAATCGGTGAATGCCTGCTGGGTCGTCTCGCACTGGGTCAGCAGGGCGGCTGCCGCGGCCTGCTCCAACCCACCTGCCTGGGCGCTGGCGGGTTTCAGCCCCGAGCGCATGCGCTCCAACCCGCCGCTGGCAGATTCCAGCGCAGACTCAGTGAAGATGAGCGGGGCGCGGTACGAGCCGTTCAGCACCAGCATGCGCAAGACATCCGCATCGTAGCGGCTGAGGAATTCCTGGATGCTGATGATGTTGCCGGTGGACTTGGACATTTTTTCCCCGCCCAGTTGGAGCATGCCGTTGTGGATCCAGTAGCGGGCAAACTGTTTGCCGGTGAACGATTCACTCTGGGCGATCTCATTCTCGTGGTGCGGAAAGATCAGGTCGTTGCCACCGCCGTGGATATCGATCTGTTCGCCCAGTTCGGCAAGGTTCATGGCAGAGCACTCGATATGCCAGCCCGGTCTGCCCTTGCCCCAGGGTGAATCCCAGGCAGGCTCGCCGGGCTTGGCGCTCTTCCACAGGGCAAAGTCCATCGGGTGTTCCTTCAGGTCTTCCACCTCGATGCGCGCCCCGGCTTGCATGTCCTCCAGCCTGCGCCCGGACAGTTTGCCGTAATCCTCATCGCGCGTGACGCGGAAGTACACGTCGCCATTGGACGCCGGGTAGGCGAAGCCTTTTTCGATCAGCCCCTTGATCATCGCCAGGATCTCGTTCATCGTCTGCGTGGCGCGCGGGTTGGTCGTGGCGGGGAGGACGTTCAGGTCGCCCAGGCTCTGGCGGTAGTCGTCGATGTAGCGCTGGGCAAGCCGGAAGGGGTCTTCGCCCAACTGGTTCGCCCGGTTGATGATCTTGTCATCCACATCGGTGAAATTCATGACGTGCTTGACGCTGTAGCCGCGGTATTCCAGGTAGCGCCGGATGATATCGTAGACCACGGCAGACATGGCATGCCCGACGTGGGCGTCGTTGTAGACGGTCACACCGCAGACGTACATCTTGACCTTGCCTGGTTCAAGGGTCTGGAATTCTTCCTTCTTGCGGGTGAGGGTATTATGGACGCGCAGCATGCCTGTCTCCTTGAAAGCGATCGGGGCGCTCAATCCTCCGGTCGGGCGAAGATCATGCGCCCTGCCGCGGTCTGGAGCACCTTGGTGACGCTGACATCCCTGGTCTGCCCGATCAACTTGTTGCCGTTCTCGATCACCACCATCGTGCCGTCATCCATATAACCGACACCCTGGTTGGCTTCCTTGCCCTCCTGGATGATGCTGATGGTCATGGACTCGCCCGGCAGGACGATGGACTTGACGGCATTGGCGAGTTCATTGATGTTCAGGATGGATACGCCCTGCAGTTCGGCAATGCGGTTGAGGTTGTAGTCATTGGTCAGGATCGGGCATTTCATCTGGCGCGCCAGCACGACCAGTTTTTCATCCACCTCGCGCAAGCCCTCCACGTCCACATCCGAGATGCGCACGACGATGGCAGGCGATTTCTGCAGGTCGGTGAGCACTTCCATGCCGCGCCGCCCGCGCGCCCGCCGCAGGTTATCGGATGAGTCGGCTATATATTGAAGTTCATTCAGGACAAAGCGGGGGATGAGCAGGATGCCCGGAAGGAAGCCCGTCTTGGCGATATCCGCCACGCGCCCGTCGATGATGACGCTGGTATCCAAAAGCACGGTGCGGTTGGCTTGCGCCCAGTTCGCCTGGGAACCATCCTCGCGGCGCGAGGAGATGCCGTTGACCAAATTACCGATGTCGGTCTGGCGGGTGACGAACAGGGCGGTGCCGAAATAGCAGAAGATGATGACGCCGACGAACGGCATGATCATGCCGAAGGGGTCGGGCAGGAGCGAGAGCGGGAAAGCCAGCAGGGCGGCGATGATCAAGCCCACGACCAGCCCGATCAGCGCGGAGAAGAGGGTCTCGGCAGGCAGGCGGCTCAGGAGGTGGCGCAGCCCGCGGATGGGACGGATGGTGAAATATGGCGTCGCCACCAAGCCGAAGAGGGCGCCCACCAGGCTGATGGTGAGGGTGTACACCAGCTGCATGTCTTCATTGAGCCGTCCGAGCGAGTCCCCCCAAAAAGCCCCGATAATTGCGAATACGATCATGCCAAGCATACGAAAGATAAAATCAGCACTCATCAATAACTCCTTATTCCAGAATAAAGGGTCGAGCAATAATGGGTGCATCATAGCATGGCTGGAGGCAGTCGTCAACCAAGGATTTGGTTGTTCGGAGATGATTTCGGACGGCGGGGTTCCA
>JBFYSG010000252.1:0-4890 GCA_041301835.1 Chloroflexota bacterium
AAACCGGAACACCAGGACCTGCTGACACGCTACCAGGGCATACCGGAAAGGCTGGAAGCCTCCGTCGCCGGCCTGGCAGAAGCGGAACTGGACTGGGATGCCGGCACGGGCTGGTCGATCCGCAGTTACATCCACCACACCGTGGAGGGCAATTTGCTCTGGCAGATCTGCCTGCGCTCGATACTGGGCAGGGATGGGGCGGAGATCCCACTCGGTTGGTACTTCGAGCACGAGCAGGATGAATGGGGCAGGCTCTGGCAGTATGCCTCCCGCCCGGTCGAGCCTACACTTGCCCTGTTCCGTGCCAGTACCACGTCGCTGGCTGAACTCGTGAGCCGCCTGCCGGATGAAGCCTGGGAACGCACCGGAAGGATCACTTTTCCGGGAAGCGATAAGGAAAGCACATTCCGTGTGTCCGATATCCTCGCCGGGCATATCCGTCACGTGGATGGTCATGTAGAGGATATTCGTGCCATCCGGGAACTGCACAGACGATCATAAAGGAGAACATCCAGCGATGAATGCCAAGAACCTGATCGATGTAGCCATGGGACGCCAGCCTGCCGACCTGGTGATCCGCCACGGGACCTGGGTCTGTGTGCAGTCCGGGGAATTCATACCCGATACGGATATCGCCATCAAGGATGGACGCATTGCCTTCGTGGGACCGGATGCCTCGCATACGATCAAGAAAGACACGGTGGTGATCGATGCCGAGAACAAGTATCTTGTCCCCGGCTTGCTGGATGGGCACATACACGTGGAATCGGGCATGCTCACGGTCACGGGTTTTGTGCGCGCCGTGATCCCGCATGGGACGACCGGCTTGTTCATAGACCCGCACGAGATCGCCAATGTGTTCGGGTTAAAAGGTGTGCGCCTGATGGCGGACGAGGCGGGTCAACAGCCCATCCATGTGTGGGTGGAGGTGCCCTCCTGCGTCCCGTCGGCATCCGACCTGGAGACCTCGGGCGGCGAGATCACGCCCGATGACGTTGCCGGGGCGCTGGCGTGGGAGCGTGTCATCGGTTTGGGCGAGATGATGAATTACCCCGGCGTTGCGGCTGCAGACGAGAAGATGCTCGCCGAGATGGATCATGCCCGCCGCGCCAGCAGGGTGGTCGGCGGACATTATGCCGCCCGCGACCTGGGCAACCCCTTCCATGCCTATGCCGCCGGTGGCGCCGAGGATGACCACGAGGGCACGCGCCTCGAGGATGCCATCGCCCGCATCCGCCAGGGCATGAAAGTCATGCTCCGCTACGGATCTGCCTGGCAGGATGTCGCCGCGCAGGTGGTTGCCATCACCAAACTGGGCATCGATTCACGCCATTTCATCCTCTGCACCGATGACAGCCACGCCGGCACGCTGGTGGTTGAAGGTCACATGGATCGCGTCATCCGCCATGCCATTGCCCAGGGGCTGCCGCCCATGACTGCCATCCAGATGGCGACCTTGAACACCGCCGAACATTTCGGATTGGGGCGCGAGATGGGTCAGATCGCCCCCGGCCGCTGGGCGGATATCCTGCTGGTTGATAACCTTTCCGATTTCCATGCCGATCTGGTCATCGCCAAGGGTCAGGTTGTTGCTGAGGGTGGGAAACTACTGCTCGATCTGCCCACTGTCACCTATCCGGATTGGGTGCGCAAGTCGGTGCACCTGAAACAACCGCTCAAGGAATCCGATTTTCGCATTCCGGTCAAGGACCAGGCCTCCAAGGTCAAGGTGAATGTGATCGGAGTGGTCGAGAACCAGGCACCGACCAACCACCTCATCATGGATATAAAGCCGGTGAATGAAGAGATCAGGGCGGATCCCAGCCTGGGGCTTGCCAAGGTTGCCCTGGTGGAACGCCATCACGCCACGGGCACGGTGCAGGTGGGTCTGGTCTCGGGTTTCGGTCTCAAAGGCTCCTGTGCGATCGCCTCGACCGTGGCGCACGACAGCCATCACATGATCGTGCTGGGCACCGACGAGAAGGATATGAGCCTGGCTGCCAACCTGCTGGCGCAAGCCGGTGGCGGGCAGATCGTGGTGCGGAGCGGGGAAGTGATCGGGCAGATTGCCCTGCCGATCGGGGGGTTGATGTCCGACCAGCCTGCTGAGGAAGTAGCCACCCAGGCGCACTCGGTGCTGGATGGCTTCCGCGCCTGCGGCTGCCCGCTGAACAACCCGAACATGACCATGTCGCTGCTGGCGCTGGTGGTCATCCCTGAACTGCGCATCTCCGACAAGGGTCTTGTGGATGTCAAGCGCTTCACCTTCATCCCTGTGGTCGAGCGCGGGAAATAGGTATCCATGGCTCATTTTCCCTTCCGCCGTCTGCAAGTTGAACTGGCAGAAATGATCGCCGCCCTGCCAGACGAAAGCCGCCTGCCCTCCGAGCCGGACCTGGCGCGACAGATGGGGGTCTCACGCGCCACCCTGCGCGAAGCGATGCGTGCCTTCGAGGGTCAGGGGCTCATCCGCCGCCGCCAGGGCGTGGGCACCTTTGTGATCGCGCGTGTCCCGGTCATCGACAGCGGGCTGGAAGTGCTGGAAAGCATCGAGACGCTTGCCCAGCGCATCGGCTTGCCGGTCAAAATGGGCGAATTACTGGTCAGGCAGGAATCCGCATCGGATAATGAAGCGAGCCTGTTGAATCTGGAGCCAGGCAGCCAGGTGACGCGGATCACACGCGTGATCCATACCGAAAACCGCCCGATCGCCTTCCTGGTGGATACCCTGCCCGCCGACCTGCTCACACCGGCAGAACTGGAAGCAGGCTTCACCGGCTCGGTGCTCGATCTGCTGCTGCGGCGCGGCGACCCGCCGCTGACAAGTTCGCGCACAGAGATCCGGGCGGTTGGCGCCAGCCATGAAGTGGCGCGTGCCCTGCAGATCCAGCGCGAGGACGTCCTGCTCCAGTTTTCCGCCCAACTATACAGCCAGGAGGGCATGATCGTGGATCATTCCATCAGTTATTTCCTGCCCGGGTATTTCCGTTTTCATGTCAACCGTCGGGTGGGTTAAATCATGGCGTAAAACCAGGACACACATGTCCTTTTGCGCCCTTATCCTTATTCCAATGGAGGTTTGAAATGCGTAGTTTTGCTGGTCGGGACATCCTGTCCCTCAAAGAGTTCGAACGTCAGGAGTTCTTCCACGTCTTCGATGTCGCGGCTGAACTGGAGCCGATCGCGGTCACCCGCCGCAACAGCGACCTGCTGGCAGAAAAGACCCTGGTAACAGCGTTCTATCAGCCGTCCACCCGCACCCGCCTTGCCCACGAAGCCGCCATGCACCGCCTGGGCGGGCATGTCACCGGTTTCGCGGATGCCAAGATGACACGCGCCGGCGATTTCTACCAGGAATCGATCAAGGACACGGTCAAAATGCTGGAGTTCTACGGCGATGTCATCGTGATGCGTCATTTCCAGCAGGGCGCACCGCACGAAGCCGCCAAATGGGCTTCGGTGCCGATCATCAACGGCGGTGACGGCTGGGGCGAACACCCCACCCAGATCCTGACCGACCTGTACACCGTCCTGAAGGAAAAAGGCACCATCGACGGTTTGACCTGGCTGGCGGTCGGCGACATGCGCATGCGCACGATGCATTCGCTGGGCTATGCCCTCAGCCAGTTCGACTGCCCGATCACCTTTGTCTCGCCGCCCGATATGTCGCTCACCGAGGAGTTCAAAGCCGAACTCAAGCAGTTCAGCGTGAACTTCCGCGAGGTGGAACACGTGGAGCAGGCGATCGCTGATGCGGATGTCATCCTGGTCGAACCGGTCGTGCAGCCCGATTACACCAAGAGTCGCGATGAACGCTCCGGCAAGGATGTGGGGCTCACCCCTGCCAATTACAAGATCACGCGCGAATTGCTGGAGAAGAAAGCCAAGTCGGATGCCATCCTGCTGCATTCCCTGCCGCGCATGGATGAAGTGCCGGCGGACGTGGACATCACACGATGGTCGCGTTACTGGCAGGAAGCCTTCAACGGCGTCGTGATGCGCATGGCACTGCTGGCGCTGGTGCTCGGCGAGATGGAATAGTTGTTCATCACCGGGGGGCATGGCAACCATGCCCCCCGTATCGATCAGGAGACAGGATTATGCAAACCTTTTTACACGGACGCGACCTCATCGGTGACCTTGATTTCACAAAAGAGGAAGTGGAAACCGTACTCGACGTGGCATTCGATCTGAAACGCAAGCGCGCCCTCAACGAGCCGCACCCCTACCTGCGCGACAAGGTGCTGGCGATGCTCTTCTTCTTCTCGTCAACCCGCACGCGCGGATCGTTCGAAGCCGGCATGGCGCAGCTGGGCGGTCACGGCGCTTTCATCGAAAGCAAATCCACCCAGATCTCGCACGGCGATACACCCAAGGAGATCGGTGAGATCTTCGGGCGTTATTATGACGGCATTGCCATCCGCCATGTGGATTGGGGCATCGGCAACGGCTACCTCAACGCGGTCGCCAAGGCTTCGCGCGTCCCGGTGCTGAACATGCAGTGCGATATTTATCATCCCTTCCAGTGCCTGGCGGACCTGATGACCATCATGGAGAAAAAAGGACGCGACCTGCGCCGCAAGAAGATGGTCGTCTCGTGGGCTTACGCCGCCTCGTACCAGAAACCGATGTCCGTGCCGCAATCCCTGGTGCTGCAAATGCCGCGCTTTGGCATGGATGTGGTCCTGGCACACCCACCTGAATTCAAACTGATGCCCGAGATCATGGAAAAAGCCCAGGCGGAAGCATCCAAGGCAGGCGTCGGGTTCGAGGTGGTGGATGATATGGAAGCCGCCTTCAAGGATGCGGATATCGTCTATGCCAAGTCGTGGGGCGCCATGGTGCACACGCCCGATCCTGAAGAAGGCGCCAAGATCATTAAGAAGTATG
>JBFYSG010000253.1:0-3753 GCA_041301835.1 Chloroflexota bacterium
TGCCGAACGGTACCGTATGAGCGATGCCTCGCTGGGCATCCTGTTCAGCATGGCGTCGCTGGTTACGGGGGTGGCGTGCATCCTTGGTCCGCGCCTGGTGGGCAACCTGGGCGGGAAGATCCGCACCGTGGTGCTGGGACAGGTTGCCAGCATCGGTTTCCTGCTGATGATCGGCTTCTCGCCCTGGGCATGGCTGGCGGTGATCGGTTTCCTGGCACGCGGCGCGCTGATGAACATGGTCGCCCCGCTGTTCGATGCCTTTGCGCTCGAACTGACCCCGGAAAGCGAGCACGGGGCGGTGAACAGCATCCGCAACCTGGCATGGAACGTGGGCTGGGCGGTCGGACCGTATCTCTCGGGTCTGGTGCAGCAGCGCTGGGGGTTCACTCCGCTGTTCATCAACACGATGGTGCTGTATGGCGTTGCCATCCTGCTCACCTGGGTCTTCTTCCGCCCGCGCCAGGCGACTGCTGACCTGCAAGGGGAGGCGGTCGCGGAGGGATGACGCCGGGGCGAAAAAAACGCGGAGTTCAAAACGAATGAAAACGAATAGGGTGGGGGTGACGGTGACATGAGCTGGTACTGAAGGAGCCGTACTCGTGTGCGTGCAGGCGGGTATTCGTTTTTTGGGGGGATGTATCGGCGGGCGCCGGGCGGGAGATGCGAGGCGGTTGCCACCCGCCAAGGGGGGTGGGCTTTTCAAGCAAGGGCGCGGAGATGACAAACAACCGCCGACGCTGGCGGTTGTTCGTTGCCTCCAGGGAGGCACTTTTTTCCTGGTGGAGATGGCGGGAATCGAACCCGCGTCCGAAAGAATCGATCCTCGAAAATCTACGAGCGTAGCCGGTTGACATCGTCACTGCGGGTCTCTCATCCGGCAAAAACGACCAGCAGCCAGCCGCCGGGGTCCGTAGACCCTCTTTCGCGCAGTAAGCGGCATCGTGCGCGGCACTCTACCCATTGTCTCGCCCGATCCCTGCCCGGGGTGGAGCTCGAGCCGGGTGGACGCGGCCTCAGCTAAGGAGACCGACCGTGTTGCTCATTGCTTATGCAGCAAGGGGCATCGCGGCGTAGGAAGTGCGGTTGGCACTTGATTTTTTGCGCTGAGTTTACGAGTTCGGCGCCGCTCGGCTCGCATTCCGGGACCAGCCTCTCCCGTCGAAGCCTGTCATCCCCAGGGTGCGGGGACAACGCCCCAAGTGGGGGTTGGTCCTGCAGGGTGATTATAGCATAATCAACCGTGTTATACTCAACCGGTGTTCCCCGGGATCCTGGTCCTGGGGGAGGTGAACTGCGTGTCGGATATCAAGGACGATGAGATCCTGGCAAGCGCCTCGCAGGGTGACAAGGAGGCATTCGGCATCCTGTATGAGCGTTACGTGGACAGGATCTTCAACTATATCTACTATCGCACGGGGAATGTCCACGACGCCGAGGACCTGACGGCGCGGGTCTTCTTTCGCGCCATGAACCACATCCACAACTACACCGACCGGGGGGTGCCTTTCTCTGCCTGGCTGTACCGCATTGCGCACAACCTGGTCGCCAACTGGCACCGCGACCGTTCGCGCCATCCCGAGATCCCGCTGGCGGATGCCCCCACCCTGCATTACAAGGGCGCCGCGCCCGAGGCGGCGGTGGTCCAGACCCAGGAGCAGGAAGCCCTGCTGCGGGTCATCCGCCACCTGCCCCCCGAGCGCCAGCACCTGCTGATCCTGAAGTTCGTGGAACATCTCTCCAACACCGAGATCGGCGCGATCATGGGACGCAGCGAAGGGGCGGTGAAGAGCCTGTACCACCGCATCCTGCTGTCGTTACGCGATGACCTCGAAGGTGTTGAATTAACAGGCGACTGAGACAACGCGGATCATAATCATCCCTGTGGACTCATGGACGCAAACAGACACACATCACCACCAGGAGATCAGGCTATGAGCACGGAAAAGGAAGTAGACCGATTGGAGCACAAACTGGCGGGCACGCTGCGACCGATCGCGCCGCGCCGGGAATTCGTGCACGGGCTGGGCAACCGCATCCGCGGCTTTCGCCGCGTCGTGCTGGACGCCAGCGCCACTACCTGGCAGTTCGTACTGCTGGTCGTGGCGGGATTCATCTCGCTGGGTCTGCTCTTCGCCCTGCTGGGCAGGGCGCTGACCTACCTGTTCGGCGGGGGCAAACGGGAGACGGAACGCGCCTGATCGCCCTGCGGAGGGGCGTGGGCATCAACGCGCGGCGCGGCCCAGTTTTTGGATGAGCGCCTCGAGCGAGGGCTCGACCAGGCAGGAACCATCCGGAAAAACGATCGTCGGCACGCTGCGAAATCCCCGGGCGAGTTTTTCAACGACCGCGGCACCTGCCGGGTCTGCATCGATATCCACGAAGCGGTAGGCGACCTGGTGCTGATCCAGGTACGCCTGTACGCGGCGTGATGCGCCGCACCAGTGCGTGCCGTAAAGGGTTGGCTGGGTGTCATCTGTTGGCATGTCGGCTCCCTGCGCCATTATACCTTCGACTGCCCGGATGCCATGCGGAGGGGGACAAGGAATATCCTATTCCTTGATGTTCGGACATGAATTCGGACATCGAGTCTCCAGCATGGCGTTCAAGGCGCATCATGTCCCCCACCCCTACCCCTCCCCCAAAAGCGGGTGATCTTTCACATCCCTGATCCTTGCGGGGGAGGGGTTTTTAACGTCAAAGAAGGGCTGAGCGGGCAAAAAGCGCCACGCTCAGCCCTTCTTTGCCGAATTCTTGGAAAATGTCCGATCTTTTGTCCGAAGTTCAGTATTCCTACTTGACAAATGAGTAAAAAACCCTTATATTAGGACAATTATTATCCTAATTATCTATTAATATACGGATATCCTTATGGACACAAATACGCTGTTCGAACTGACCGCGACCGCCCCAGCCACCGGGAGCGACCTGGACCTTGCCCCGCTCGAAGCCAGAGCGCGCATCCTGATCGTGGACGATGACCCGGATTACCTGGAACTGATGAAGATCGTGCTGCGCAAGGCGGATTTCGATGTCAGCGGTGTGCTGGACCACCGGGCGGCAGTGGAGAAAACGCTCGAACTTCACCCGGATGCCATCCTGCTCGACTTGATGATGCCGGATGTGGACGGGTTTGCGGTGTACGAGATGCTGCGCAAGGTGACCGAAGCACCCGTCATTTTCATCTCCGCTGCCCACCGCCGGGAGAACCTCTTCAAGACGCTGGAAATGGGGGCGGAGGATTACATCTCCAAGCCTTTTGACAATACCGAGCTCGTGGCGCGGCTGAAAAAGGTGCTGCGCGAGGCGCGCCCTGCCGACCCGGCGCGCCTGTACTTCTTCCCCGAGATCGGGCTGCGCATCGACCTGGATGCCCGGCAGGTGAGCCTGCATGACCGCCCGGTGCGCCTGCTGCCGCGTGAGTTCAGGCTGTTGAGCCTGCTGGCAGAGCGTGCGCCTCGCAATGTGCCCTATGAGACCATCACACGCACCTTATGGGATGAGGATTCGGAACGCACGCGCACGCATATGAAGACGATCACCTTCAGCCTGCGGCGGAAACTTGAAACGGACCCGGAGCGCCCGGCGCTGCTGGTCAACAACCGCAGTCTCGGTTACCAACTGGTCACCCAACCGTAACGGATCGGTTGGTGTGAGTTTTTAATCGCCATCATTTCAATCAACCAACCAACACAGGAGAACAGGAATGCTTTCAACAACCAAACGCTACAGATCCATCGGTAACCTGGCGTACCT
>JBFYSG010000254.1:0-8863 GCA_041301835.1 Chloroflexota bacterium
CGCGTTTGTGTATAACCAGCAGCGGCAGCGCTACGAGGTGTGGCTGCTGAAGGCTGTGGACCAGGACGAGGAGGTGTACCTGTATTATGGCAAGCATTATGTACGTGATTATCCGATCAACACTGGTGCCAATGATGGGATGTTCTCCCATTTCATACCAGCGGACAGCATATTCAAGCCTGACCTGAGGGGCATGCCTGCAACTCTGCAGGTGCCCGGGATGGATATTTCACCGGTCAGCCTGTGAGATGAAAAGGAGATAAAAATGGACAGATCAGAATTTCAGCCCCAGGAAGTTTCAGAGCGGGGGGAAGCGGTGGAAAGCACGGAAAGCCGGGCGCTGGAGGAAGCCACCTTCGAGCCGGCAGCCTGCGTGGAGGGGATGGGGGAGTATCAGCAAGCTGAGGCGATCCAGTCCAGCCTGGAGATGGTGATGGCGAGCCTGACCGCGGCGAAGGTGCCGGTTGGGGAGGTGAGCGCCACGCCGATTACCCTGCCCACTCCCATCCCCCTGCCCGGCGAAGAGGTGAGTGCCACGCCGATCACCCTGCCCACTCCCATCCCCCTGTCCGGCGAAGAGGTGAGCGCCACGCCGATCACCCTGCCCACTCCCATTCCCCTGCCCGGCGAGGAGGTGAGTGGGCTGCCGATCCCCATTCCTCACACGGAAGATGAGATCGGTGCCAAAGGCCACATAAAAGGGACCGAGGGTACTCCAGAGATGATCCTGCCGGGGACAGCCGGGGAGCAGGTTGGAATTGATCCCGTTCCCCTCCCGCGCCCGGAGGATGAGGTGAGTGCCACCCCGATCACCCTGCCCACTCCCATCCCCCAGCCCGGCGAAGAGGTAAGTGGGCTGCCGATCCCCATTCCTCACACGGAAGATGAGATCGGTGCCAAAGGCCACATAAAAGGGACCGAGGGTACAACAGAGATGCCTCTGCCGGGGACAGCCGGGGAGCAGGTTGGAATTGATCCCATTCCCATGCCGCGCGAGGCTGACCTGGCTTCCAGCACCGGCGGGGTGGCAGGTTCCGGCGCTGAAGGGGTGGGCATCACCCCGATCAATTTGCCGCGCGAGGCGGACCTGGCTTCCAGTGCCGGTGGGGTAACAGGTTCCGGCGCAGAGGGAGTGGGCATCACACCGATCAATTTGCCGCGTGAAGCCAACGTGGTTTCCGACAGCATTGAGGGTGTTATGGGTGGTAGTGCTGTGGCTGCCGGCGGGTTAAAAGGTCCGGGCGGTGACGGTGTGGCTTCCGGGGCAGTTAAAGGACCCGGCGGCGACGGTGTGGCTTCTGGAGCAGTTAAAGGACCCGGCGGGGATCCGGCAGAGACTGGCTATAAATACTTCCAAAAGGAGCCGGGTGGGGCGGCTGAAATGCCCCTGCCGGGGACAGTTGGGGAGAGTGTTGAACCTGCGGGCGAGGCAGGTGTCATCGATCAAATCGTTGTCAATACCCAGTCAGCCATGGATGAAATGTCAGAATCCTTCGACCAGCAATATCTGCAATTGCAAAGAAAAATGCAGAATGAGAACCGGCGATATTCCGTGGTGTCGAACATTATGAAAGATAAAAATGACACCGCTAAAGATTCCATTAATAATATCCGCTGATAAGAGCATGAATGGAGAAAATAAAATGACCGGTGAGACAGAAAGCCAACCAGAGGAAAGCCGCGCAAGTAGTGAAACCGGCGAAGGATCGGAAGACCGCGATCAGCAAAGACTGGATGATGCCACGCTCGATCCAGGCGCCCTCATCGAACAGAGCGGTGATATCCGCCAGGCGGAAACCACCCAGGAATCCTTTACCGCCCTGGTGGAGGAGGCTGGTGATCTCGTTGGGCGCCAATCAAAACCGGCTGAAGGACCATTTGAACAAGGTTCCTGCGGGGGAGATGACAGCGGCGATGAAGCCACCCCGATCAACCTGCCAGGTCCGCAGGCGATCGCTGCCACGCCGCAGCCGATCTCCAATGAAGCCCAGGAGGTACTGGGAGCAACGAATGAAATTCCAGCCTGTGACGGTGCTACTAAAAATGAAGCCCTGCCTTTAGGGGGGGATGTGCGCGTGGAGCGCCGCTTCACCTGGAGTGCACAGGAAATCTCCGCAACACCCCAACCGATCCCAAACGAAGCAGGAGAGGCTGGCGCAACACGCACACCTGAGAAACCCAGACAGGAAGGAGAATTCGAGAAGCCAATACTGAATCAGGAGTTGGAAGACCTGGACAGCGGGTTGGCTGGTGTGGATGCTATTGACAGCCTGACTCCCGGACTCGGGATAATTGACGGCGAATCCGGATCGGAGGACCTTGGTTTCATGGATTTTGGCGGCGCCGGGTATGAGGCCGTAACAAAATTCCTTGCTGGAATTCAAAGTCCCGTTGGACCCACTGGGATTTCCGGCGATGTGGGAAATCCAGTCGGTGCCAGTCCCGCCGGGCACACAGGGACTTCCGGCGATGTGGAAAATCCGGGAAGTACAGATACAGGAACCGGGTCCAAGTTGTGGAGCAGCGGAACTGATCCCAAGCCTATTGGTGAGCACGAGAACCAGGATTCGCCCAACCTAACCTCTGACGACATCATGAATGATTTTATGAGTTATTGTAAAGATGCTCATGACAGTGGAGACCAGCCTCAAGACGGCGATGTTAGCGGCTGGGTTGCAGGCAAAGCTGCCGACTTTTTTTCGGGTAAGTTTGGTGATAGTACCTTGACGGAAATCTTACGAAGTTTGGCTAAGGATAAAACCGGTGCTGGATCTCAAACCACGACCACTGTGACGCGTATTCAGGAAGATGGTGACGATGACGACGGTGGGGATGACGACGGTGGGGATGATGATGGCGAGGATGATGACGGTGGCGATGATGATGAAGGCGGGGATGATGGAGATGAGGATTTGAGCGAAGAGGGTGATGCGCCTTCAAAAATGGAGAAAGCGCCCATACATGGCGGTCCAAGCCAGAAATCTGATCAGGATCAGATTTCGAACTATCCCGAAGACCACATTGCCGGTAACCAGGGCGGGGGTGTGTTGAACGAGGAACACGCTGAGGCTTTGGAACGTACACTGGATAACAAGGCAAAACTCGCCGGGTCTGCCCCCAAGGTCACCACCGACCAGGTGACCGACCCGCAGGAGCACGATCTTGGCAAGAAATCGGAAGCCGGCAAACAGGGAGGTTAGCCTGGTTTGCACCCATGAGTCTTCCACTTGCTTTGCTTATACTGAACGTTATGAAGGTTGCAGATGAGGAGAAAATAAAATGACCGGTGAGACAGAAAGCCAACCAGAGGAAAGCCGCGCAAGTAGTGAAACCGGCGAAGGATCGGAAGACCGCGAACAGCAAAGATTGAATGATGCCACGCTCGATCCAGGCGCCCTGATCGAGCAGAGCGGTGATATACGCCAGGCGGAGGAGGTACAGGCGACCTTTACTGCACTGGTGGACAATGCTGGAAACGAGACCACGCCGATCACCCTGTCTGTCGTAGAGATAAGCTCCACGTTGATCCCCCTGCCTGGACCACT
Source organism: Chloroflexota bacterium (assembly GCA_041301835.1). GTDB lineage: Bacteria > Chloroflexota > Anaerolineae > Anaerolineales > Villigracilaceae > UBA877. The sequence continues at coordinate 3,546 of JBFYSG010000254.1, forward strand.
TGTGGGGGATGGCAGTGCAGTGACTGACACATCACCTGGCTCCGGTTCGGAAGAATCAGCCGAAGAAGCAGCAAAGAAAGCCGTGGAAGACGCCCTTAAAGCCTTCCAGGAAGCCAGTGGCGGTACCGGTCAGGCTGCCGGTCAGATGGTTGGTGCCAGTGTGGGTGACTCCGGGTCAACTGGTTCCGGGATGGGCGGTGCCAAAGTGACGGGCGGTACCAGCGGGGCTGCCAGTCAGGCGGGTGCCATGGTGGGTGAGTCCGGGTCAACTGGTTCCGGGATGGGTGGTGCCAAAGTGACGGGCGGTACCGGCGAGGCTGCCGGTCAGACGGCTTGGAACATGGTGGGTGAATCCGGGAATTCTGGTTCCGGGATGGGTGGTGCCAAACTGGTGGACGCTTCCAGCGAGGGTGCTGGTCAGACGACTGGCGCCGAAGAGGGAGATAGCGCCACTGTGGATCCCCCCACACGGATCAGCGTAGAACCACCCACACGGATCAGCGATGAGCAAGGTGGTGCAAAACCCGCTGCGGGCGATTCAGTCCGTCAGGCAGCACCAGCAGCGGAAAGCGGACCCGCTGCGGGTGATTCAGTCCGCCAAGCAGCGCCACCAGCGGAAAGCGGACCAGTTGCAGTTGATTCCTTACGCCAGGCAGCGCCACCCGCAGAAAGCGGACCAGTAGCGGGTGATTCAATCCGCCAGGCAGCGCCACCAGCGGAAAGCGGACCAGTTGCGGGAGATTCAATCCGCCAGGCAGCGCCACCAGCGGAGAGCGGACCAGTTGCGGGCGATTCAGTTCGCCAGGCAGCACCACCCGTCACGCTGCCTGGCGTGAGAGGCACCGCCAGTGAGCAGGCTACCGCTGAGGGTCGGGCTGAGGAAAAGGCTCCGGTGGAATATCCGAAAGAGCCACCCCCGCCCCCGCCTGATATGGAAAGCAGGGAGGTGGAGACAGCCGCAGTCCCTGAAGGTGAAGGGGCGAGTGTGATGTCTGCCATCCCGCTTGGCGGAGAGGAAACTGGCGCTACACCAGAAACCACCGAGGCGGGACCAGAATCCACCGATCAACCCGACCAGGCGCCTGTGGAAAGTGAAACCGGTATGGGTGCAGAGGCTGTCATGGATACAGTTGCGGCTTCTCTGGATGAGAACGTAGAAGGTGATGTGAATGAAGAAGGACTTGCAGAGGCAGAAGAGGGCTGGAAACCACCGGAAATGTACATGTATTCCGGACCGGATGGAAAGATCGTTGTCGTTGGACCGGACGGGAAACCGATGGACAGCCCACCAATGGTGACATCACCCACAGGCGCACCCCCCTTTTACGCCTATTATCCGGGGATGAAGGATAAGAACGGAGATCCGGTTAAGTTCGAGATTTCAGAATACACGGGTTCGCTGACCGACCTGTACCTGTACCATGACAGCACTGGCAATCCGATCGTGGTGGATAAGAACGGCAACCCGGTGTCAAGTCCGCCCTCGTTAACTTCACCGGATGGAGCCACCTTTTATGCTTATTATGGGAAAGCGGGTACAGGCGAGTCAGTCGAACTACAGGCTTACAAGGGTTCCCTGACCGACCTGTACCTGTACCAGGACAGCAGCGGCAAGATGATCGTGGTGGATGCTGACGGCAACCCGGTGGCGAGTCCTCCCTCGGTAACATCAGCGGATGGAGCCACGTTTTATGCTTATTATGGGAAAGCAGGGACAAGCGAGCAGGTCCAACTGCAGGCTTACAAAGGCTCATTGACCGACCTGTACCTGTACCAGGACAGCAGCGGCAAGACGATCGTGGTGGATGCCGACGGTAACCCGGTGTCATGTCCTCCATCGGTAACATCAGCGGATGGAGCCACCTTTTATGCTTATTATGGGAAAGCGGGGACAAGCGAGCAGGTCCAACTGCAGGCTTACAAAGGCTCATTGACCGACCTGTACCTGTACCAGGACAGCACAGGCAAGATGATCGTGGTGGATGCTGACGGTAACCCGGTGGTGAGTCCACCCAAGGTAACCTCGGCTGATGGATCCACGTTTTATGCTTCCTATGACAACTCAGGTACCGGCGAGTCAGTCCACCTACAGGCATATAAAGGTTCGCTGACCGATGTTTACCTGTACCAGGACAGCAGTGGCAAGATGATCGTGGTGGATGCCACCGGTAAGCCTCTGACCAGCCAGCCCAGTATTACCTCCCCGGATGGAGCGACCTTCTATGCTTCCTATGCTGGAGGTTATAAGACGGGCGACATGGTCCAGCTGCAGTATTACAAGCCTCCGTCAAATAAGTCTAAAGGCGGAGCCCCAGTATAAGTGCAGGTGATCCCAAGAGAGATAGGAAAATAAAACAGACGGGTGATGAAATCACCCGTCTGCCCATGTATGCCAGTCAGCTCACTCCCCCCGCTGCCAGACGGCGCACATCTCGCGGTTTGCAATGGCTTCGTCGTGTCTGCCGATCCTATCCAGCAGGTCTGCGCGCGTGCACCAGATCCAGGCATTGGGTTCATGGTCCTGCAGGGGCACCATTTCCCCTGCCCTGCCGAAGGCTTCGATCGCGCCCTCCACATTCCCCTGGCGGTTCAACTCCTCTGCCAGGGCGATGCAGGTTTCCACGCTGCGGCAATCTCCGCCTGCGGAGAGCACGCTGAAGAGGACCACAAGGGCAACAACGACCACGATGCCGATAAGCCCGAACATGACAGGTTTCGATTTCAGCCGTTCCTTGAAAGATGGACCCGGGACTTTCTTGCTTTTATCCTCCTGCCTGGGTTTTTTCTCCACCTCCGGACCAGGCGGCTCCATGAGTTCGGATTTGGCGGCTGGTACAGGCGGCAATTTACCGGCGATCTCTGCCTGCGTCTCTGCGCCCATTTCCATTGTCGGCAGAGGTCCACGGCGGGGCAGGTCGGCTTCTTGCATCTTTTCGGTGGGTTGAGGGGGGAGTGGGGCTTTCTTCCTGGCAGCACCCTGGTCGAGTTCAGCGATAAGTTCGGGTGTCAGGACCTTTGATAAAGAGTGTGCCAGTGCTCCGGCACTCTGATATCGATCTCCGGGCTCTTTTGCCAGGGCTTTGGCGACCACGCTTTCCACCGAGGCGGGCAGCGCCGGGCGGAGGCTGCCCGGTGGTGGGAGCGGTTCGCTGATGTGCATCTGGATGACGGCAAGCGGGGTATCAGAGGCATACGGCGCCTGCCCGGTCAATAATTCATAGAGGATGACCCCCAGGGAATAGACATCGCTGGCGGAGGTCAGTTCCTGTCCCTTGCCTTGCTCGGGCGACATGTAAGTAGGGGTGCCAATGAGGGCGCCGGTGGAAGTGAACTTGGTGGTGCTGACCATGCGGGCGATGCCGAAATCTGCCAGGTAGGCTTCGCCCGAGCCGTCAAGCAGGATGTTGGAGGGCTTGATATCGCGGTGGATGATGCCTTTTTTGTGGGCATAATCGAGCGCCCCGCCGATCTGATCCATGATCCCCAGCACCTGTTCTAAAGGCATATACTTCCCTGCCCGTTTGTGTTCATTCATCTGATCCTGCAGGGTGCCGTGGTCGATGTATTCCATGACCATGTAGTAGGTGGTATTGTCGATGTCGAAATCGTGGATCTGAACAATATGCGGGTGGCGCAGGTTGGCAACTGCCCGGGCTTCACGCTCGAAGCGGCCGAGGAAGTCCTCGCCCTCCGCCAGGTAGCCGTGGAGGATCTTGACTGCCACGGTGCGATCCAACTTGGGATGGTGTGCCTTGTAGACTTCAGCCATTCCCCCGCGACCCAAACGCTCGAGGAGCTTGTATTTTCCCAGAGATTCACCGACCAGATTCGCCATACCTACTCCTCGTACATGTCAGTAGTCTGTTTTCAGTATACAGCCAGACATCTACCAAGGCAAGTACTTTTGCTGCAAACGTCAGCAAATTTCTCGAATATACAGTATGCAATGCTCTATTTATTAAATAGATAAAAAACCCTCACGGGTTTTTTAAAATTTGTGGGTCCGGATGGGATCGCGTCAGTCCCCGCAGGGGAAACCATCGATCAGGATTTTAGAGTGGGCCCGGATGGAGTCGAACCATCGATCAAGCGTATTCAGGCTCTACTCCAGTTCGGCTACCATATTTCCTTCATTCGGATAGCAGTTGTGAACCTGGCGGTTCGAGGTTCAATTCCTCTTAGATGTACGTTTTCATCCCATGAGAAAGCCCTAACAAACTGGCTCCCCCTTCTTGACTTTCCTCCCGTAGGATTGTATGATGATACTAAATTTGGGCAATATCAGTCGCAACTACGAATGCCTGAGGAGGAGGCCTCAAGTACCGATCCCCTGGCTCTGGAGGAGAATATGAAAAGAATTTCCCCCATTATTAACATCCTGCTCGGCGTCGCCATGCTTCTTACTGCGTGTAATCTAAAGGATAAGCCTCCTCAAATCCATCCTCCCGCCACCCCCACGCCGAAACCCGCCCTGTCCACCTGGACTCCCACCCCGGCCGCCGGCAGCGGTGAAACGACCGGCCCTACCCTCAGCCTCACTCAAAATGCCAACTGCCGGGCAGGTCCCGACACGGTTTACGAGATCGTTGACTCCTTATTAAAGGGACAGGTGGTCCTGATCGAAGGTCAGAACGAGGATCACTCTTGGTTATGGGTGCAGAAACTCTACGGCAGCGGGAATTGCTGGGTTTCCTCCAGCATGGGCATGGTCAGCGGCGACTTGATTGGCGTGGCAGTCGTCGCGGCTCCGCCATTGCCCCCCGTGGCAGTTGAGACCCCTTACCTAAGCACAGTAATTCTGATACTGGCAGACCTCACTCCTCCCGTCATCTCAGGTGTTACCATCACTCCCACCATGATACAACAAGCGGGTTGCGGCTCCCCCGCTACATTCACCATCAGCGCAATCGTAACGGATGACTCCGGGATTGGGAATGTCATCTACGAAATTCGCGGACCTGGCACGATGGATGCAGGCGATGGGTATCTGCTCCCTGTTGGGGGCGACCTGTTCCAGGCAGTGGTGGGACCGATCGCCGGCTCCCTGGGAGATTGGACCATCACCCTGACCTCTGTTGACATGGCTTACAACAGCGCCACGGCAGGTCCGTGGACCATCCAGGTCATGTGCATCGGGTGAGAAGCTTTGGTCAGGAGCAACTGACTATTATCTTCCGTCGTTCCCGCCAGGCTATCTCAAAGTAGAAAAAAGGAAAAAAAATAGACGTATTATCTATTTATACTTCGCAAAAGGCTAAAAAACTCCTCGCCGAGGATTTGATGCCCCTGCGGGGTACTTACCAGCGACCAAGCGTATT
>JBFYSG010000255.1:0-14722 GCA_041301835.1 Chloroflexota bacterium
CGAACTGAACAAGGAGCGCATCAGTCTCGAGCCGATCATGACGACGGCGAGCGAGTACCGCCAGGTACTTAACAGGCTGGAAGAGGCGCGTTCCATGCTCGCCGCGGAGGAGGATGCCGAACTGCACGCCCTGGCAGAAGCGGAGATCGCCGAGTTGACCCCGCGCCTGGCAGAGTTGGAAGCCGTATTGAAATCCATGCTGGTGCCCAAGGACCCCCGCGACGAGCGCAACGTCTTCGCCGAGATACGCGCCGGCACCGGGGGTGAGGAGGCAGCCATCTTTGCCATGGACCTCTTCCGCATGTACACGCGCTATGCGGAACGGCAGGGTTGGAAGTATGAGATCATGTCCTCCAGCAACATCGGGATCGGCGGCTTCAAGGAGGTCATTTTCGAGATCCGTGGACATGGCGCTTTCTCCAAGTTGAAATATGAATCGGGCGTGCACCGGGTACAGCGGGTGCCTGCCACCGAATCATCCGGGCGCATCCATACCTCCACGGCGACGGTAGCCATCCTGGCTGAGGTTGACGAAGTCGATATCGAGATCCCTGCCTCGGATATCGAGATCGAGGTCTTCCGCTCGTCAGGCGCGGGCGGGCAGAACGTTCAGAAGAACTCCACTGCCGTGCGCCTGTACCACAAGCCGAGCGGGATGGTCATCACCTGCCAGGACGAGCGCTCGCAGTTGCAGAACAAGACGCGCGCCCTTTCGATCCTGCGGGCACGTTTGTACGAGTTCGAGGAGGAAAAACGGCGGTCAGCGATCGAGTTGGACCGCCGCTCCCAGGTGGGTACCGGGGAACGCTCGGAAAAGATCCGCACCTACAACTATCCTCAGAACCGGGTCACCGATCACCGTGTTGGGCATTCGATCTTCAACCTGCCAGCAGTGATGGATGGGGATATCGATGAATTCATTAACGAACTTTCCACACGCGACGAGGCGGAACGACTGTCTGCGACCGATGCCGACGAATAACCCACGGCGGGCAGGATCCGCCTTCTGACCTCAAGGGAGGGTAGTCATGGATCGATCCCGGAAATTCCAGCAGTTCCTGGCGGACGACTGGGAAATGCGCATGCAGGCAGATCCGCTTTTCGCCACTTCCACGGGGGATAATCGTTTCAACGACCGCCTGCCAGCCATCAACGAAAAATATTATGAGGATTTCCTTGCCAGCCTGCTGGACCTGCAGGCACGCCTGGGGAAATTTGATCGCGCCAGCCTTTCCGCAGAACAAGGCTTGAATTACGATATCTACACCCGCCTTCTTGCCAATGAGATCGGTCTGCTCCGCTTCCATGCCTACCGGCTGCCCATCTCCAGGGCAGGCGGTTTCCACACCTATTTCCCGGATCTCCATCTGCTGATGCCGATGGAGTGTGAAGGCGATCATGATAACTATAACGCCCGTCTCTTCGCTTTCAAGGCTTATGCCGAAGGGCACATCGAGATCATGCGCCGGGGCATCCAGGAAGGACAGCTGCCGGCACGGGTGACCCTGGAGGGGGTGACGGATTCGATCCGTGCCCTCTTGGTGAGCAACCCGACCAGCAGCCAGATGTATGCACCTTTCAACCAGCTCCCGGCACACATCCCTGCACCCGCTGCAGAGCGGTTGAGAGCCGGCGCTGAAGAAGCGATCCGCACGAGTGTGCAGCCGGGCTATGCCGCCCTGCTGGCTTTCCTGCAGGATGAGTACCTGCCTGCCGCCCGTGAAGGGATCGCGGCACGCGACCTGCCGGACGGGGAGGCGTATTACCGCCTGTGCATCCGGCATTTCACCTCGCTCGACCTGGCGCCGGAGGAGATCCATAAGACCGGGCTGGCAGAGGTTGCGCGCATCCGCGCGGAGATGCAGACTGTCATCGGTCAAGTGGGTTTTACGGGTGATTTCAAGGCGTTCGTTACCTTCCTGCGCACTGACCCGCGCTTTTACACAACCAGCGCCTCCACCCTGCTGGAAAAGACTGCCCTGGTGCTCAAGCGCATGGACGGCGAACTGCCGACCTTGTTCAAGACCCTGCCGCGCCTGCCGTACGGCATCCGGGCTATACCGGAATTTACCGCCCCGGGCAGCACGGCAGCCTACTATCAGCCGGGTGCCGGCGATGGCAGCCGAGCCGGGTACTATTATGTCAATACCTACGACCTGAAGAGCCGTCCGGCCTATGAGATCGAAGCGCTTTCACTGCACGAGGCAGTTCCGGGTCATCACCTGCAGATCGCCTTGCAGCAGGAACTCGACCTGCCGAACTTCCGGCGCTTCAATGGATTCACTTCGTTCGTGGAGGGTTGGGCGCTGTATGCAGAACGCCTGGGGCTGGAGACCGGTTTCTACACCGATCCGTACAGTAATTTCGGGCGCCTGTCGTATGAGATGTGGCGCGCCTGCCGCCTGGTGGTGGATACGGGTATCCATGCCCTGGGGTGGACCCGCCAACAGGCGATCGAATACATGGCAGAGAACACCTCGCTGACGCTGCTCAATATCTCCAACGAGGTGGACCGCTACATCGCCTGGCCCGGGCAGGCGCTGGCATACAAGATCGGCGAGATCAAGATCCGCCAACTGCGGGCTCAGGCAGAGCAGGAACTGGGCGAGCATTTCGACCGGCGTGAATTCCACCATGTTCTGCTCACAAGCGGAGCCGTCCCTCTCGATCTGCTCGAGCAAATGGTCGCCAACTGGGTGGAACAGGTGCGATGACCTCTGTCTCGACCTGCTTGACCAGCCTGGCACACCTGCTGGGGACCCGCACGGATACCCCGGAACTGGATGCACAGGTCCTGCTCGCCCATATCATGCATCATACACGCACCTGGCTGCTTGCCCATCCGGAAGAGCAGCTGGATGCCGCCATGTGGGACGATCTCGACCTGGCAACCAAACGGGTGGAAAAAGGGGAGCCCCTGCCGTATATCCTGGGGGAATGGGAATTCTACAAGCTGCCGTTCGAAGTGAACCCGGCAGTCCTGATCCCCCGACCTGAGACCGAACTGCTGGTGGATCGGGCACTGGGTTGGCTGAAGCAACGGAAGCAAAGTGATCCTCATCCAGCAGTTCTGGATGTCGGCACAGGCTGCGGCTGTATCGCCATAAGCCTTGCGGTCCATGACAAGGATATCAACCTGACCGCCACGGATATTTCCAGCGCCGCTTTGGGGGTGGCACAACGGAATGCGGAGAAGATGAACGTCTCAAACCGGATACGGTTCCTCGAGGCAGACCTGTTCCCTTGCGAAGGTACTCCCGGAGATGAGCCTGGATGGCATGGAACCGGGAACCCTCCAGAAAACGCCCGCTTCGACCTGATCGTTGCCAACCTGCCATACATCCCGACGCGGGCGCTGGTGAAGCTGGATGTCTTCGCCCACGAGCCGGTCATTGCGCTGGACGGCGGTACGGATGGGCTGGCGCTCATCCGCCGCCTGCTGGAACGAGTGCCAGCCATGTTGGCAGCGGATGGGATGGTGCTGCTGGAGATAGAAGCTTTCCAGGGACCGGCGATGCTCTCACTGGTCTATGACCTGTTCGAGCAGGCAGAGATCCACCTGCACCGCGACCTGGCGGGCAGGGACCGACTTCTGGAGATCGTATTGCTACCCAAAGGTGAGGCGGCATGAGGACCATGCTCCTGCCTATGTCTTCGCCGCAGGCTGTGAGGCGGGCGCTCCGCCTGTTGAAAGCCGGGGCGGTGGTTGCCTTCCCGACCGATACCGTCTACGGGCTGGGGACCCCCACCTTCGACGGGCAGGCGGTCGAAAAGATCTATGCCATCAAAGGACGCAGCACTGAAAAAGCCATCCCGGTGCTGATCGCCGGGCAGGATGACCTTGCCCGTATCGCCCTCACCGTCCCGGAGATGGCGACCAGGCTGGCGGCGCGCTGGTGGCCCGGACCGCTGACGCTTGTCGTCCCGAAGCATCCGTCCATACCCCTCAGCGTATCCGCCGGAAGCACGCTGGGTGTGCGCGTCCCCGCGCATGCAGCGCTGCGGGAACTGCTCACCTTATGCGGTCCGCTGGCAGTGACCTCGGCAAACATCTCCGGACAGCCCAGCCCGGTCACAGCGGGGGAAGTTCTCGATCAACTGGATGGACGTATTGCCTTGATCCTGGACGGGGGCGTCACCCCGGGAGGTATTCCGTCCACCGTGGTTGACTGCACCGGGAGCGAACCCAGGCTGCTGCGTGAAGGACCGATCACATTCGCGCAGATCGAAAATTCTCTTGAACCCAAGGCATGATTTTTTCTAACCATTCTTTAACCCCGCTTTCAGTTTCCATTTATCTTCACTCATATAATAATGGTTGTATTCTCCTCTTGCTGAACTGCCACTGGCTGAAACAACCGGTGGCAGTTTAGTGTTTCATTGGTGCTGGACGTGGTTTCAGGATAAATTCCAGGCTGGAAGGATATCGATATCCAGGTCGTCCACCCTGCCGTGCGCATAGCGGTAATAGCCGGCAGCGGCGATCATGGCGGCGTTATCGGTGCAGTATTCCAGCGGGGGAATGTGCAGACGGAATTCCTTCTGAGCCTGAAAGACCTGTCGCAGGTGGGCATTGGCAGATACCCCACCGCCGATGATAATATCCCTGACACCGTAGGCTCGGGCGGCATTCATGGTCTTTTTAAACAGCACCTCCACCACCGCCGCCTGGAAGGATGCCGCCAGGTCTGCCACCGGCAGGGGTTGGTCGGCGGCGGTATAACCCTTGACCTCCTTCAGCACCGCGGTCTTCAACCCGCTGAATGAGAAATCATCCGTGCCTTCGAGCCAGGCACGCGGGAATTTGAAGAGGCGCGCATCGCCATTCTCGGCGGCTTTTTGCAGCGAGGGTCCTCCCGGATAAGGCAAGCCGAGCAGGCGGGCAACCTTGTCGAAAGCCTCCCCGGCGGCATCGTCCCGCGTGGCTCCCAGCCTTTTATAGGAGAGATGCGCATCCACCAGGTCCAGTTCGGTATGCCCACCGGAGACGAGCAAAGCCAGCAGGGGAAAACGCGGTTTGGGTGGGATCGTTTCACCGGGACGGTGCAGCCAGGCAGAGTAGATGTGCCCTTCCAGGTGATTCACCCCCACCAACGGCAGCCCGGCACCCAGCGCCAATCCCTTCGCCATGTTCAATCCGACCACCAATGAGCCTGCCAGACCGGGACCGCGCGTCGCGGCGACGGCGTCCATATCCCCGATGGACATGTGCGCCTCGGCAAGCGCCTGCGTGACGACCGGCACCACCGACAGGACATGCTGGCGGGAAGCCACTTCGGGGTAAACGCCCCCATAACGGGCATGGACATCCATTTGCGAGGCAACCGCCGACGAAAGCAGTACACGCCCGTCTTCCAGCACGGCGCAGGCGGTCTCGTCGCACGAGGTCTCAACAGCAAGGATGCGGGCAGGAGGCAGGTTGCTCATTACGTCTTGATTGTACCCCATTCATCCGGAGGCGCTCATCCCGGTGCGTGCGTACCCAGGCGGGCGCGTTCCTCGTCAACGATCTTCTCCTCCAGTTTCTTGAACAGCGGGGCGGGCTGGTTGAGCGCTCTCCCCGGCTCCAATTCGCTGGGTTTCCACTGCACACCGGTCACCCCCCGCAGTCGCAGGACGCTGTGCCTGCCAAGATTGTCCTTGACCTCCTGGGTATAGGCATCACCGAACAACGGCTGGGTATGACCGAAGAATTGGTGCAGTTGAGTGCTGGTGAACGGCAGAAAGGGCGAGAAGATGACCTTGAGCGAGTCGATAGCCCGCAGCGCGGTATAGATGGTAAGCGCAGCGGAATCCTTGTCGGTCTTGACCGCCTGCCAGGGGGCATTCTGGTCCAGGTACTGGTTCACGCTCGACGCCAGGCGGAAGGCTTCCTGCAGGGCAGCGCGTAGTTTTACCCCATCGATGAGCGCTCCCACCGTGCTAAAACCCTCATCAATGCCTGCCAGTAATCGCAGATCGCTCTCGCGCAGCGGCGGGGAACCTGCCCCATCCTGCCCAAAGGCGGGGACGTGCCCGTCCCAATGCTTGTATGCAAATGAAAGCACGCGGTTTGCAATGTTGCCCCAGGTGGCTACAAGTTCCCCGTTGTTCTTGGTGACGAAATCCGCCCAGTCCCAGTCGGAGTCATGGTTCTCGGGCATGTTGACGGTAAGATAATAGCGCAGGGCATCCGGGTCGTAGCGGGTCAGGGCGTCCAACCCCCAGACCGCCCAATTGCGGGAACCCGAGATCTTCTCACCCTCCAGGTTCATGAACTGGTTGGCAGGCACATCATAGGGCAGATTCAAAACACCTTCTTCTTCGGCAAAGATGCGCATGAACTCCTTGCCCGCTCCCATTAATTGGGCAGGCCATAACGAGGTGTGGAAGAAGATGTTGTCCTTGCCGATGAAATAGAAAGCCCGGGCATCCGAATCGACCCACCAGGATTTCCAGGCGTCCGGCGCATCCGAGAGGTGCGCCCACTCAACCGCCGCGGAGAGATATCCAATGACCGCCTCGAACCAGACATACAGGCATTTTCCCTCCCAGCCTGCCACCGGCACCGGAATGCCCCAGTCCAGGTCCCGGGTGATGGGGCGCGGCTTCAAGCCCTCGGCTTCGATCTTCCCCAGGCTTTCACCCAGCACGGGTTCGCGCAGGCGATCGGCGCGCGCCTGCAGGAACTTCCTCACCTCCCCTTCGAGTTTGGACAGATCAAGGTAGAAATGCTCGGTTTCGCGCAGTTCGAGGCTGCCATCGTCGCTCCTGGAGCGCGGATTCAGCAATTTTTCCGGTTCCAGGACATTACCGCAGCGGTCGCACTGGTCGGAGCGCGCATTCTCGTAGCCGCACAGGTAGCATGTGCCTTCCACATAGCGGTCCGGCAGGAACCTGGCAGACACAGGCGAATACCATTGCATCGACTTGTGGGTGAAAAGAAAACCGTTCTTCTGCAGCGCCAGGAAAATGGACTGCGCCACCTTGAAGTGATTCTCGGTGTGCGTGGTGGTGAACAGGTCGTACTGGATACCCAGTTTCTGGAAGAGGTCGAGGAAACCAGCATGATAGCCCTGATAGACCTGCTCGACCGGTTTGCCTTCCTTGTCCGCGGCAAGGGTCACTGGTGTGCCATGCGAATCGGTGCCCGAGACCATCAGCACCTGGTCGCCTTTCAGGCGGTGGTAGCGGGCAACGATATCACCGGGCAGGTGGGAACCGGTGATATTGCCAACATGGATGGCAGCGTTGGCATAGGGCCAGGCGATGGCTATCAGAATGTGTTCAGACATGGACAGATCCTCGTTTCTGCTCCGGTATTACCGGGTCGGGGAAAAATAAACTGCCGGTTTTCACCAGCAGTTTTCATTCAGGCGGTAGCACCGTCCCGCAGTTCACCTGGCGTTGAACTGCCTGCGTGGGCGGGACATCATCATGGTGTGCGCTTTCATAAGCAGAAGTTTACTATGCCCTGCCAAAACTGGCAAGAGAATTTTACCCGGGTGTATTGGCTTTCACCCCGTGGCAGACAGGTTAAAGGTACTCTTTCAACTGGCGCGCCCGCAAGGGATGGCGCAGCCGGCGCAGAGCCTTGCCCTCGATCTGGCGGATGCGCTCTCGTGTCAGTCCGAATTTTTCGCCCACCTCTTCCAATGTGTACGGATTGCCGTCATCCAGCCCAAAGCGCAGGCGCAGGATGCGCGCCTCGCGCGGGGATAACGATTCCAGGATCTCGTTCACCTTTTCCTTGAGCATGGCATCATAGGCGCTCTGCATGGGAGTCGGGCTGAATTCATCCTCGATGAACGAGCCCAGGTCAGAATCTTCGTCCTCGCCAATCGGGGTGTCCAGGGAAAGCGGAATGCGTGACGCTTTGAGGATCAATTCCAACCGCCGGGGTTCCAGACCAAGTTCTGCCGCCAGTTCAAGCTGGGTGGGGACGCGCCCCAGGCGCTGTTCCAGTTCATGGGTTGCCTTGTAGACATGACGGATATGATCGTTCATGTGCACCGGCAGGCGGATGGTGCGTGCCTGGTCTGCGATGGCTCGTGTGATCATCTGTCGGATCCACCAAGTGGCGTAGGTGGAAAAGCGGAATCCGCGGTTAATGTCGAACTTCTCAACGGCTTTCATCAACCCGAGGTTGCCCTCCTGGATGAGGTCCAGGAACGGGACTCCGCGTCCAATGTACTTCTTTGCCACGCTGACCACCAGGCGGGTATTGGCTTTGATGATGTGATCGCGCGCCTGCAAGCCATCCTGGATAAGGGCTTCGAGGTGGTCTGCTTCCAGGCTGCGCTTGCGCCGTGCAGAGCGCAGAAGGTCACATTGTGCCGCCCTTCCCTCCGAGATGCGTATCGCCAGGTCATGTTCCTCTTTACCGGAGAGCAGCGGGACGCGTGACATCTCCTTCAGATACATCCCAACGGTATCATTCCCGCCCGCATCCACATCGTCTTCCAGGGGTATGGGAGCAGGTTCGGTTCCGGTCTCGTTCTCGGGCTCCTCGACCTCCACCACTTCCACCCCGCGGAGGCGCAGGCTGGTCATGAGGACCGAGAGGCGCTCGGCATCGTTGTACTCGGCTGGCAGTTCCAGCAGGTCATCCGTGGTGAGGTATCCCTGCACATCGGCTTTTTCCAACAGGGCATTCAGGGCTTCGGGGTGATGACGGTGACCACCAGGCATACCGCTTCTCCTATGAATGCAAAACCTATTTGATGAGATCCTTGAGCGCAGAAAATGGCGATCCGTCCACCTCCGGGCGGTGACCGCAGTCTGCCTGGTTCAAGTTCCCGCCGCACTGCGGGCACAAGCCTTTGCAATCTGCCCGGCAGATCGGTTGAATGGGTATCTCCAGCAAGGCATATTCCCTCAGCAGAGGCGCCAGGTCGATCCGCCCCTCCTCGGGTACCAGCAGGTCGGAATCCGACATGGAGCGCTGATCAAATGCAAACAAGTCGGTCAGGGACCATGCCATGTCACCGGTGTAAGGCTCCAGGCATCGAACGCAATTCATTTCTGTGCGGGCAGAGAACTGCCCCTGTATGATCAACCCCTGCTGTGTGCGGGAAAAAGTTACCGTGCCGAGGAAGTCGGTCAGAACCAGGTCATCCCCCAACTGGATCTTCTCGAAATCGAAGGAGAACTCGTGTGTGGTGCCGACTTCGCCGCTGACGAGAAAGCCGACATTCACTTCCAATGGGCGTCTGGGATTTGTCACGATGTTCTTCTACACGAAAGATTTGGAACGCCCATATTCTAGCACACACGACTCGTGAAGTCAACCTTGCCCGCCTGGAGCGAACGCCCTCGCCGCTTTATTGATGCAAACACTAACCCTGAAATGGTGGCTATGCGAATTTCGAGGACAGGATGGCAATTCCCACCCATCAACCAGGAGCACCCTGACGATTGATGACCACGATGGTGATATCGTCATCCTGCGTCGCACTCCCCCGGTACTCCTGCAATGCCCCCAGCAAGGCATCACAGAGTGGTTGACCACCGGAGGCAGGCAGCCTGCCGAGCACCTGCCGGACGCGCGCCTGACCGAACGCCTCCCCTCCAGGATTGCAGCAATCGGTCAGACCGTCCGAATAGAGCAGCAGGGTTTCTCCTGGCTGAATGTGGATGCATTGTTCATCGAGCAGGATCTTATCGAATAACCCCACCGGTTGACCCGTGTCGTGCGCCGGCGCCATCACACTGCCCTGTGCACTCTTGATCAGCGGCAGCTCGTGCCCGGCGCGGGCATAGCAGAATTTTCCACTTTCGGCTTCCAGTATGCCCAACAGCACGGTGACGAACAGGTCGGTTTGTTTTAAATGGATGAGATGGGTGTTGACCCGCCGCAGGATTTCCCCCGGGTCGCCCCCATGCATCGCCTCTGCCATGATGAGCGCATGGGCACGCGCCATGAATATCGCCGAAGGCATTCCCTTGTCGGCTACATCGCCAATCACGATGCCTGTCCTGCCGGCATCCATCGAAAAAAGGTCATAAAAATCCCCACCCACCATGCGCGCCGGCTTCATCAAAGCGCCGAAGGAGTAATGTTGCGACTGGGGGAGTTCGCCTGGCAGGATGCTGACCTGTATCTCGGCGGCGACTTGGAGCTCACGCTCCAGGCGTTCTTTTTCAACGATCTGCGCGTGGGCGCTGCTCAATTCATCATACGCCTGCTGGAGTTGGCGATTCTTCTCCTGCAGGTCAAGGAAGGCGGTGGTATTGGTCGCATCCAGGCGGCGGGTGAGGGTCTGCACCATGGTGTAAGCCAGTTTGGGCTGGCGGAGCATCAGGGCATCAAAATCCAGCCGGGTCATCTTCCACAGGCTGGCAGGCAGGGCGGCGCGGACGGTTGCCGTGCGCATGCGGCCCGGGATGAGCAGGCTCATTTCGCCGATGAATTCACCAGGTCCAAGGCTCGCAAGCAATTGCTCGTCGGGCGTGCCATGTCCCATCAGGATATCCAGGCGCCCCTCCAGCACCGCAAACAGGCACTCTCCGGGTTCCCCCTCGCGAAAGAGGATCTCACCTGGTTTTAGGTGGATGACGGTCAGGGCGGATGCCAGGTAGTCCCGCTCTGCCTTGGGCAAGTCACTCAGCAGCGGGATGCGCTGGAAGATGGCAGTCCTGCTCATGGTGAACTTCTAACGTCCTCTCAGGTCCAGTTCTTCCTTGCCACCCAGTTTCTCCTGGATGCGCTCGACCACCACTTCGAGCGCTTCGGGCTGGTGTACGTAGTCCAGGTCGTCCGTGCGTATGGTCAGCACCGGGCACAGGTCGAAAGCGTTCAACCATTCATTGTAGAAGGAATCAAGCAGGGACAGGTATTCGGGTGAGATGCCGGTTTCAATGTTGCGGGCGCGCCGGCGGATGCGCTCCACGAGCACCTCCACCGGGCATTTAAGGTACACAAGCAGGTTGGGGGCGGGCAGCGAATCGACCACCAGGGTGAACAGTTTTCGATAAGCCAGGTAATCACGCTCTGCCAGGTTGCCCATGTGATGCAGGGCACGCGCAAAAATGAAGGCGTCCTCCTGGATGCTGCGATCAAGAATGGCGGAACGTGGATCGTTCACCGATTCCAGGTATTGCGAAGCGCGGTGCCCCAGGAAGTAGATCTGCAGGTGGAAAGACCAGGCGCGCATATCGGCATAAAAATCGGGCAGGTAGGGGTTATCCGCCACCGATTCATAGTCCGTGCGCCAGCCCAGGCGCGCACCGATGCGTTCGGCGAGTGAAGTCTTCCCGGCGCCGATATTGCCAGCCACAACCACCAAGCGCTTGCTCATTCTGACCTCCGATCCACTCTGTCCATGCTGCACACCCGGGTGCGGATGATCTTCACTTCGTGCTGCGCACGGATCCCACCACCGGCAGGAAAACCGCCTGGTAGAGGGCATCGTGCTCATTGGTGTGGGTGAAAAGCAGGACCATCAGTGTTGTGCTCCCATCAGACGCCAGCGCCATGTCAACCGGTGTGCCAAAGGAGGTGGTGCTGTACAGTTTCCAATTGAAATCCCCCAGCACCTGTTCATCCTCCAGCGTGGGTTCGCCATCCAGCATCATGCGACCGTAGAAGGTGCGCTCGGAGAGGATGGAAAGCGCCTGCGCCGGAGCCATATCGAGGCGGAAGATGTTCAACTGGGTGATATCCAGACCGGATGAAGCGCGGGTATAGATGCCATCCCCATAATCCTTCCAGTCCGCAGGGATGAGCGCCTCCAGATCGTCATCGGGCAGTTCCACGTACAACAAAGGCAGCGGTTCCGAAAGGGTATACGGAACCAGGAAGCGCGGTGGCGTTTCCTGTGCCAGGCAGTCATCATCCGGTCCGCTCTCGGGGTGTTCCAGGAAGGTGAGTACCGTGGTCATCGGGCAGTCGGTGTTGGTTGCCGCCGTAGGCGCATGACCCTGATCGGGAAATTCCAGGTAGAAACTGTGCGGCAGATGCGCCGCCACCATCTCCCCGAAGCCGGGCGGGGTGATGGAATCGAATGCCCCGGCGATCACCAGGGTGGGGATGTCGTTGCTGACCGGTTCGTCCTCGCCGGGCATGGGCGGCACCGCCTCCCAGGTTTCGCACAGGCGCAGGTAATCCTCCCCGTCACCGACGAACGGGAACCAGCCCAAATCGCCTTCATCGTATCTCCCGCTTAACCCGGCGGTCAGGATGAGAGGATCGCTGTCCATGATGTATTCATGGCACATCACCGAGATGTACATGCCCAGGCTGATATCCATCTCCCAATCCACGGGGGGGAAGCCGAGGGTGAAACTTAGCGAGGTGGTATCCCCACCCCGCAGCTGGGCGATCGATTGGGGTATGCCTGGGATCATCCAGGTTTGTTTGAGCGAGGCGAGCACCTGGTTGAGCAGCATGGAGCCGTCCACCGGCACATACGAACGCCCGCCGGCATACGGAACTATGACCGGCACCGAGAGCGGGGAGGCATTGAACAGATCGACCAGCGACCAGAAGTCAGCCTCCAGGTTCGGATACGCTCCGGCGCAGGTTTCATCCGCGGCGCAGGCATCGAACAGCGTCCGCAGGGATGCCTCGGCGCTGGAGGAACTTAAGGCATAGATATTGACCTCCAGCGGGAGCATCGAGTCCAGCACCGCGGCACGCACCATCCCGGGGTAATCGCGCATAAACACCTGCCCGAGACGCGTCCCATACGAGACGCCGTATACATCGGCACGTTCATAACCGAGCGCCAGGAGCACATCCCTGATATCGGCAGCATTCTCAGCAGTGGTATAAGCGCCCAGGTCGGCGCCTTCGATGTTCAACAGGTCGTGGCAGGCGCGGAAAGCGTTGAGATAGACCAGGTCGCGGGTTTCCGGCGGGATCAAGGCGCGCAAATCCTGGGAATAGACCTGGGTGAGTTCATCACACGGCAGGACCGGCTCGGAGAGCCCGGTGCCGCGTTGGTCGAAGGTGATAAAGACATGGTCGTCCAGGAAAGGCTCCACCAGGATGGCATAGGCATCCGCGGAGAGTTCCACCGCCCCGCCTCCGGGTCCGCCCTGCAGGAAGAGCACCGGTTCCGCCGCCGGGCTCGACCCCATGGAAGCATAGATTGCCACCGCCAGGCGGATGGTATCAGTCGCTGAACGGCTCCGGTTTTCAGGGACGGTGACGGTTCCACAGGTGATCTCCCCATCCCCCGGTGCCTCAAAGGGGCATTCGCCAGCCTCGAAGACAGGCGTGTAGGAGATCTGTGCGGGTTGGGTGGATGTGGGTTGAGGTACGGCAGTCTCCCTGGTCGGGTCCTGCCCAGGGATGGGCGTGGAAATGGTTGGCGCAGAGGTGGGCTGGAACAGGACCAGGGATTGGAACTGCACCGGCAGGTACGCATCCAGGATGCCGGTGGCATAAGCGATGATCAAACCGATCACGGCGAGGAAAAAGAAGGTGAAGATCCCCAGGAACCAGGCGGTCCCGCTGGTGCGCTTACGGGCAGGATGGGCTGGACTGACTGCAGGCGTTGCAACCGGGCTCTCCTGGGGAGGCTCCGCCATCTTGGGGGCGTAATCCGGCTTTACCGGCGCAGGTTCGGGGGTCGCAGGCGGTGCTTCCAACCCGTCCGAGGCAGGCTCGGTGAACGGCGGTGTGGGTGCTTGCAGGCTCTCCAGTGCCCGCCGGGCAGACTCATTGACAGGGTTGAGCGCCAGCACCCGTTTCAGGCAGTAGATGCGCCGGGGGGTTTCCTCCAGTGCCAGCCCCAGACCCAGCCAGCCTTCCTCCGAGGACGGATCCGACTGGACCATGCGGGCATAATGAGCGGCGGCAGCCTGTCGGTTGCCCTCCTGCGACGGGTTTCGGGCTGATTGAAAGAGGTCTTTATTGGACATGTGATTTTAACCATGCACCTGCCCGGGTAGTTCCCGCAGGCTCAGACCCAGGCTAACATTCACTGTAGCCGCACGAGTAGCACTTCCGGCAGCCCTCTTCATTCACCATGGAAGCCTCCCCGCACTCGGGGCACAAATCCCCCATGCGCATGGGGTTGGGCTGCGCCACCGCTTCCGGTTCTTCCACATTCGCTGGTTGCGGCGCCAGTTCAGCCGCGGAAGCTTCCACCCGGTGTGTCTTGCGCCCCGCCAGGTATTCCGCCAGCGCCTGTCCGACCCCGTCGGGCAGCGAACGCACGCGGTTGGGACCAAAACCGAGCGTGCGGCTCCCGCCGATGCCCGACAACTGACGCACAACCTCCTCCAGCCGCTCGCGCGGTACGATGGGTGATGCCAGGCGCAGGATGTAGGAGATCAGCCGTCCGATGGCTTCGGATACAGCCGCGGTCTCGGATCCAGCCTTGGCGGTATTGACAAAGACTTCAAAGGGCTGCGCTCCGCCGTTCTCATTGACCGTGATGAACGCCTTGCCGAGGGGCGTCTCGATTCGATAAGTATTCCCTGCCAGCAGGCGCGGACGGGGTTTCTTGCTGGCATGCCAGGCAGCCAATTGGGTGGCGATCTCGGTCTCTGATACAGACTTGCCCTCTCCCCTGCCTCCGAAGGGGAGGAAGACCGGACCCCCAGCCTGTGCAGGCGCGGCATGCTTCTTCTCTGCTGTTGCCTTGGTCTCCAGGACAACCTTCTCGCGCGATCCGGTCACATAAACGGTGATGCCCTTGCAGCCCAGTTCCCAAGCCAGTCGATAGGCTTTACCGACATCCTCCACCCCGGCACGCGGCGGGAAATTGACCGTCTTCGAGAGGGAATTATC
>JBFYSG010000256.1:0-8031 GCA_041301835.1 Chloroflexota bacterium
CGAGCCGTAGGTGGAAGCCATGCCGAACTGGGTGAGCGTATCTGCCAGCGAGGAGACGAACCCGGCTTGCCCGGCGGGCTGCTGCACCACCGGATAGGCGAAGAGCTCTGCCGCGTAGATGCCGGTGATGTGCGTGCCTGCGCCTGTCCTGACCTGTTCCACGAAGGCTGCCAGGCTGGGCAGGCTGGCAGCCAGGGAGGGTGCGGGCGCCTGCATGCCGGTCGGTGGGATGAGCGCAGGGGCATGAAGCGGGGCTGCCGGGAGCAGGACAAGCAGGAGGGCAGGCAGGAGGCGGAGCAGGGAGCGGATCATGATGGGTTGAAAAGTCTCCGAATGGTTAGTCCAGGGTTATTTTTCGGTTACTTTTCAATTATAGCGAAAATACAGTCCCAAAACGCCCCTGCTGCGGCTTGTAAAATAAATGTAAGTTCGGTTAGTTGTCCCCGCCGGGTGAGGCCTATTGGCTGATGCCTCGATGCGCCTGCTTCTCCGAATCCAGATTGAAAAGTATAATACCCACATTCCTGAAAGGAGAGATCATAATGAAGAAATTCTCGATCGTTTTGGGTCTCATGGTCGCCCTGGCAATGCTCGCGGCGGCGTGCGCACCCAAGGTCACGCCCACCGAGGGGGTGGTCGTGGATGAGAACGAGCCCTACCTGATCACCGGCACGATGGATTACACCAACGCCTTCATCAGCATGATCTTCGAGGAACACGCTGTGGCGCTGGTGGATATGTATGCCTTCGTCATCCGGGACGAGGAATGGGAGATCCCGGTCGCCTCGCAGACGCTCGGCTTCATGAGCATGGACGAAGAGAGCATGCACGCCGAGTACACCCTGCAGCTGCCTGCCAAACCCACCGGCATGTACGCCGACGTGGATAACAATGGGCAGGCGGATACGGGCGTGCAGATCTTTGCAGTCGCCTACTGGCCCAATGTGTACAGTGGTCCGTACTCGGAAGGCGATGACCGCTCACGCGGCTGGGTGACCGGTTTTGCCTCGGTGACCGGCGACCCGGAACGGGACGATGAGGTCAACGGCGGCATCCTGGTCGTCTGGGCACCTGATTCCGACCAGTCCTTCCCCACCGGTTACGGCGAGGATGACATGCTCTTCAGCGCGGATGACCCGGTGGCGGCGATCCCCGCTGGATGGAACATCGTGGATCTCGACCAATCGCCCTTCGCCTTCAGCAAGGAGGCGGAACCGGTCATCCCGCTCACCGAGCCGCTGGATTATGCGGTCAAGGATTACTCTGCCGACTCGTACACCGTGGCGTTCGACCAATTGATCGAGTTCCTGCGCATGAACTATGCCTTCAACGACATAGAGGGCAAGGAGCCCGATTATGACGCGCTGGTGGCGGACCTGCGCCCGCGCGTCGAGCAAGCCGAAGCCGATAACGATCCGCAGGCTTTCTACCTGGCTCTGCGCGACCTGACCTGGGCGTTCATGGATGGGCATGTCGGCATGGATGGCGGCGATTACTGGTACGACCTGTTCCTTGCGGATACCGAGGGCGGGTACGGTTTCGCCATCAGCGAACTGGATGACGGCTCCTTCGTGGTCATCTATCTCAGCGCGGGCGGTCCGGCGGAACAAGCCGGTATCGAGGTCGGCGCGGTCGTGACCGAATGGAACGGCAAGCCGATCGGTGAAGCGGTCGGCGATATCGTGCCCTGGTCGCTGCCGCAATCCACCGAGTGGCTCGTCCGCTACCAGCAGGCGCGTTACCTGCTGCGCGCCCACCCCGGCGACGAGGCGCAGGTGACCTTCACCAACCCGGATGGCGCCGCGCAGACCGTCAGCCTGACCGCGGTCAGCGAGCGCGATTCCTTCAGCCGCACCTCGGTGTATTTCAACGCCCCGGTCAACCTGCTGCCGGTGGAGTTCAAGATCCTGGAATCCGGCGTCGGTTACGTGGCGATCTATTCCGAGGCGGATGACATCCAGTTGACCATCAAACTCTTCGAGCGCGCCCTGCAGGCGTTCGAATACGCCGAGGTCCCGGGCATCATCATCGACATGCGCTTCAACGGCGGCGGCACGCCGCTCGGGCTGGCGGGCTTCCTGACAGACCAGGAGATCCCGCTGGGTCAATCCTATTATTACTCCGAGACCAGCGGGCAGTTCGAGGCGGAGGGCTTGGAGGATAAGATCCTGCCCAACATCAACCAGTACCGCTTCGACAAGATCGTCATCCTGGTCGGACCCGCCTGCGCCAGCGCCTGTGAGGAGGAATCCTACGGATTCAGCCAACTGGCGGGCGCCGAGGTGGTGGGCATGTTCCCCTCCGCCAGCATGTTCGGCGAGGTCAGCCGCGGGCAGTTCATCATGCCCGAAGGCTTCTCGATGCAGTTCCCCACCGGGCGCTACCTGCTTCCTGATGGCAGCATCTTCCTGGAAGGAACCGGCGTCCAGCCGACTCTGTGGGTGCCGAGGACCTTTGAGACCGTTTCCTCGACCGAGGATGTGGTGCTCGAGTTCGGCGAGCGGGCGGTCCTGCTGCCCCTGGGCGCAGGCATAACCCCGGCAACGCCGCCGACGATCCTCTCCACCGCCGATACCGAGGCGGCGCTTTCCAGCGCCAAACAGTTCGAAGAGAAGGCGCGCGAGGAATATCAGACCCCCGATTACCTGGAAGTGCCCAAGGATTTCACCTTCACGCTGGCGCTGAGCCGGTCGGAGACCCTGCTGTGGGCATGGGGCTGGTGTGCCGCCGACCAGGCGACCCTGGATGACAACCTGGCAAAGATGGATGTCACGTTCACCTTGAACGGCGAGGATGTGCCGCTGGAGCAGTTCCTGCGAATGGATTATCCATCCGGCGGGCAAATGTGCATTGCCTACCTTGCCGCGGTCGAAGATTGGGCTGGCGGGCAGCACCAGGCTGTGACCACACTGACCTTCAAGCAGCCGTTGAACGATGGCGTGTACGATTTCCCGGCGGGCAAGCAGGTCTTCACTTACAATATATTCGTCAAGCCGTAAGATCGAACGCAGTTAAGAACGAAGCCCCGCGAACAGCGGGGCTTCGTCATGTTAGCGAGTGTCTTCAGGCTGGTTTGTAAGCCGCATACAATCCCCGTAAGGGGTTCTGTCTGGCAATTATTTCTTGCCATGAGACCACCTCGCCCAGGGACACATTTGTTGAGTGGAGGGGTTGGCGACCAAAGGTCACAATTGGGTACTGCTTTCCTTGAATGCGATCAAGTCGATACTGTCCCAAAAGCGACCTGTTAAGAGAATGGTCTCTCCCCGTGCGTTATTGATATATAATGGATCGAGTCCAATCCTGCCCACCGCGTGTGGGTCCCCCTCAAGAAGGAGTTGCCATGAACGCGTCCTACCTGCTGTTGATCGCGCTGGCTGCCAGCCTGGTGACGATCCTGCTCGGTTTTTTCGCCCTCATCATGGCGTTGGTCCGTTACAGCAAGCAGAAAGGTTCAGGCGACCCGCAGGCACAGATCGTGGCAAGGTCAAAGCTTATAACGGGTATCGTCAGCGCGGTAATGCTCTTCGTGATCGGCGCCGGACTGACGGTGGTGGTGCTGTTCTATTTCTTCAAATAGGAATAGTCTGACCTGGCATCCCGGTATGGGGGTTCCAGGTGGCTTTGTGGAAAAAGTGTCTTCAGGCTGACCTGTAAGCCGCATTCTGTCCAGCAGACTTGGATGCAGGTTTACGTCCTTGCGGATTTCATCCCTGCTTCTGCCTGGGCGATCATCTCTCTGGGGGGTGCGTCTCCGCACCGCTCTAGCGGCCCACCCGGGACTGGCGCTCTCACCAAAGGAGAGCGCGCATGAGGTGACGAGCAGCCTCCTCCCGTCCTCAGACGGTTTCGTCCCTGTTTGGCCTTGCTCCCGGCGGGGGTTACCTGGCCGCCTGCATTACTGCAGACGCCGGTGGTCCCTTACACCACCTTTTCACTCTGACCCACGCCCTTGCGGGCATGGGCGACCTGTTTCTGTGGCCCTTATCCGGCAGGTTAACGCCTTACGGCGGTTTCCCCGCCCCGGGTGCTATCCGACGCCGTGCTCTATGGAGTGCGGACTTTCCTCGGTCTTGCGCCACGCGCGAAACCGCGACCGCCCGGTCAGCCTGAAGACAGGGATATCATACCGTCATCCCGGTGGGTCGTCAACCACGCAGGTCTGCCAATCGAGGAGGTTCATCACCCGCGAATGGTGACCAATTCCCCGCCATGCGGGCGCGGAAATGTGCTTTAATGGATTCATCGTTCCCTGAATTCATCCTTTGGAGGTCATGATGTCAAAAACGACTGACAACCTGAAAGCAGCGTTCGCCGGCGAGTCACAAGCCAACCGCAAATACCTGGCGTTCGCCCGCAAAGCCGACGAGGAAGGCTACCCCCACATCGCCCGGCTGTTCCGTGCGGCGGCGCACGCCGAGACCGTGCACGCCCACAACCACCTGCGGGCGATGGACGGAGTGAAAACGACGGCTGAGAACCTGCAGGCTGGCATCGAAGGCGAGAACTATGAAGTGGTTTCGATGTACCCACCCATGCTGGCAGAGGCGGAATCCGAGGGCGAAAAGCGCGCTGCCCGCTCCTTCAAGTGGGCGCTGGAGGTGGAGCGCATCCATGAAAGCATGTACCGCAAAGCCGCCGAGACCCTGGCCGGTGGCAAGGACCTGCCGGAGGGCGATTACTACATCTGCCCGGTGTGCGGTTTCACCCACGAGGGCAAAATGACGGATAATTGCCCGGTCTGTGGCGCTCCGCCGGAGAAGTTCGAACTGGTGGCGTAAGATCCAGGCGGCTTCGTGTCGAGGCACGGAGCCTGTCTCCGTGCCTTTTTGTTAATAAAACGGCTGGCGGGAACTGGACAGAATCCCCGCCCTAATGTAAAATAGCACCCTTGCATCAGCAAGGGAATTTTTTTGGAGGCAGCAAGTTGGCAAACATCAAATCTCAGATCAAACGCAACCGGCAGAATGACAAGCGCCGCCTGGCGAACCGTGTCTATCGCGGCGAAGCCCGCCTTGCGGTCAAGAACGTCCGCGCGGCGATCGAGTCCAGCGCACCCGAGACCAAGGACGAACTCAAGAAAGCCATCAGCGCGCTCGACAAGGCTGTCGAGAAGGGTGTGCTCCACAAGAACAACGCCGCCCGCCGCAAGAGCCGCCTGATGCGCGCCTTCAACCGCATGGGACCGGTCGAGGTGAAAGCCGCCGTGGAAGAACCCGTGGTCGAAGCCGCAGAGGTCAAGGAACCCAAACCGCGCCGCACCGCGCGCGCCAAGGCGGAACCGAAAGCGGAAGCCGCGCCTGTGGCAGAACCCGTGAAGAAGACCCCGGCGCGCAAGACAGCCGCCAGCAAGAAACCTGCCAAGAGCGAAGCGGACGAAGCCCCCAAGAAGGCAACCTCCAGCGCGCGTAAAAAGACCACCGCGAAAAAATAACCAGCACGTTCGCGGCTTGCAAAAATCATTGCGGGAGCGCCCAGAACGAAGGGCTTCCCGCATTTTTGATTAAACGCACGGCGGGGCAGCGGGACTGCCAATGATATAATCTCCTGCGCGAGAAGCTATGTTCGAGAGCGAACAGCAAAACCTGGAAGCAAGGATCAAGTCCATCTGCGAGGCGGAAGGCATTCCGCTCGCCGCGTTGGAATGGAAATCCATCCCATTCAGCGGGGAGTGGGGCATCAGCACCTCCTTCTTTGCCACCGCGGCTGCCGAAGCGCGCCTCGGCAAGGCGGTGGTCGTGGCGCAGCGCGCCCAGCAGATCGCCGAGATGGTGCAAAAAGGACTGGGTGAGGTGGCAGGCATCAGCCGCATCGAGCCGGTCAAAGGCTATCTCAACCTGTATTTCCAGACAGCTGAATACGCCCACCGGGTGATCGAGGCGGTGCTCACGGCGGGACCCGCCTTCGGCGCCGGCGCGCGCAGCGGGATGCGGTACATGCTGGAGTTCTCGCACCCCAACACGCACAAGGCGTTCCATGTCGGTCACCTGCGCGGCACCATCCTGGGCGACTCGATCTGCCGCATCCTGGAATTTGCCGGGCACGAGGTGGTGCGCGCCAATTACCCCGGCGATATGGGTCTGCATGTCATCCGCTGGTTGTGGGGCTACCTGAATTTCCACAGCGGCGAGGAACCGTCCACCGATATCACCAAGTGGATGGGCGAAGTCTATGCGGATGCCATCCGCCGCCTGGAGCAGGACCCGACCCTGGAAGCCGAGGTGCGGGCGCTGTACTCCCGCTGGGACCAGCGCGACCCTGAAGTGGTCTCGCTGTGGGAACGGACGCGCGAGTGGTCGCTGGAAGGCTTCCGCCAAATGTACGCCGCCCTGGATGTGCGCTTCGATGTCTATTACTTCAACAGCCAGGAGGAAAAACCCGGCAAGGAGATCGTCGAGCAGTTGGTGCGCCAGGGCATTGCCACGGATGAACGCGCCCAGGGTGGGGCGGTGGTGGTCAAGATCGACGAGGTGCTGGGTCTGACCCGCGAACAATACCGCACTGCGGTGATCCTGCGCTCCGATGAGACCGCGCTGTACGCCACCGAGGACCTGGCGCTGGTCAAGCACAAGTTCAAGGATTATCCCGACCTGGTCAGGTCGCTCTACCTGGTGGACGTGCGCCAGTCGCTGCACTTCACCCAGGTGTTCAAGATCCTGGAGATCGCCGGTTATGAACCGGCGAAGCAGTGCGGGCACATCTCCTATGAACTGGTCACCCTGCCCGGGAACGTGGTCATGTCCTCGCGCGAAGGGACCGTGGTGCTGCTGGAAGACCTGCTGCGCGAAGCCATCGCCCGCGCCCGCGCAGAGGCACAGCGCAAGAACCCGGCGCTCAATGCGGAGCAATTGGACCAGGTGGCGCAGGCGGTGGGATTGGGCGCCTTGAAATATCCCCTGCTGGCGCGCGAGAACACCCGCCTGGTGACATTCGACTGGCAGTCGGCGCTGGATTTCAACGGTCAGGCTGCACCGTACATCCAGTATGCCCACGTGCGCTGCAACTCCATCCTGCGCAAAGCCGGGAACGGGCAGGATGCCCTGGCGGCAGGCTCGCCCGCAGACCCGGAACCCGCCGAGGTGCAGTTGATCGACCTGCTCTCGCGCTTCCCTGGCGACGTGCAGCGCGCCGCGGCGGACTATAAACCCCTGACCATTGCCACCGGCGCCTATGAGATCGCCAAAGCCTTCGCCAGTTTTTACGATGCCTGCCCGGTGCTCACCGCCGAACCGGTGGTGCGCGCCGCCCGCCTGCGCCTGGTGGCGGCGGTCAGGATCGTGCTTGCCAATGCGCTTTCGCTCCTGGGCATCACCGCCCCGGATGTGATGTAGCGGATCGTACCGGATTTATACAGGACCGTTATCGAAAAAACGAACCAACCACAAGGAGACCCTATGCCAATCAGAACCCTCATCATGGGCGCCGCCGGGCGCGATTTCCACAACTTCAACGTCGCCTTCCGCGATAACCCGGAGTACGAGGTCGTGGCGTTCACCGCCACCCAGATCCCGGATATCGAAGGGCGCACCTACCCCGCCGCCCTTGCCGGCAAACGCTACCCCAAGGGCATTCCCATTTACGCCGAGAGCGACCTGCTGAAACTGATCAAGAAGTTGAAGGTCGACCAGGTCATATTTGCCTACTCGGACGTGCCGCATGAGTACGTGATGCACAAAGCCTCCATGGTGCTGGCGGCGGGTGCCGATTTCCGCCTGATGGGCGAACGCTCCACGCAGGTAAAATCCATCAAACCGGTCGTTTCGGTCTGCGCGGTGCGCACCGGCTCGGGCAAGAGCCAGACCACCCGGCGCGTCTCGCTCATCCTGCGCGACCTGGGCTACAAGGTTGCCGCCATCCGCCATCCCATGCCCTACGGTGACCTGGTCAAGCAGGAAGTCCAGCGCTTCGCGACCTATGCCGACCTCGACAAGCATGAATGCACCATCGAAGAGCGCGAAGAATACGAACCCCACATCGATAACGGCGTGATCGTCTACGCCGGTGTCGATTACGAGAAAATCCTGCGCGCCG
>JBFYSG010000261.1:0-2577 GCA_041301835.1 Chloroflexota bacterium
TGGCGCACATGCGCGCCACACCTCCGCTGGTCTTCCCGCTGCTGATCACGTTGGATGAACTGCCGGTGATCTCCTGCACCAGGTGCGCCAGCTGGAGAATGCCCGTCTCGGTGCCCGAGCCAATGTTGATCACCAACCCGTTGATGTTGGGCGCGGTGGCGGCGGCGACCATGCCGCTTACCACGTCATCCACGTAGATGAAGTCGCGCGTCTGCGCGCCGTCCCCATTCACCACCATGCTCCCGCCGCGCAGCGCCTGGTTCAGCAGGTAGGGCACCACAGGCGGATGCGAGGCGGGCAGGCGCTGACCCGGTCCGTAGGCATTGAAGATGCGCAGGGCAACGGTCTCGATCTTCCACAGCGCGCCGATGGTCATCATGTAGTATTCTGCCGCCAGTTTGGAGACCGCGTAGGGGGAGAGCGGGCGGGGCGCCTGCCCTTCGCTCAGCGGCTGGGCTTCCTGGTCGCCGTAGATCGCCCCCGAGGACGCCAGCACCACCCGCCGGATGCCCACATCGCGGATCGCCTCCATCAGGCTGACCGTCCCGCCCACGTTGGAGGCGTTGTACTCGCGCGGGTAGAGCACCGATTCGGGCACCGAGACGCGCGCCGCCAGGTGATAGACGCAGTCCACTTCCTGCAGCAGGGTCCACAGTTTTGGGCGGTCGTTCACATCGCCGCGCGTGAAATGCACGCCGGGGTCGAGCCTCGCCGGGTCGCCGGTGGAGAGGTCATCCAACCCGCGCACCTGGTGCCCCTCGCGCACGAGGTTGTTCGCCAGCGTCGTCCCCAGGAAACCGGCACAGCCGGTGATCAGGAATTTCATGCCCTTGGAACCTTTTCAGGAGGTGCAAAAGGATTATAGCACGCGCCGGGGAATGAAAAAACGCCGCCGGGCGGCGTCTGAAGCGACCGATCGCCTGCCGGGCGGCTTTTCAGGCTTCTTCCGGCAGCACCACGCCCGCCGCCAGCTTGTGAACGCAGCCGCTCCAGATCTCCTGCGGGTAGATGATGCGGTTGGCGCCGGGCAGCGTCTCGATCGAAAGACCGGTGTTCAGGTCGATGCCCTGCCCCAGGTAGGCTTTATAGACCAGTTGACTGCAATAAAAGGCTTCTTCCTTGTCGGGGTCCAGGAAGTTCAGGTTGTAGGGCTTGCCCACCTGCGCCAGGCAGTAAGCCGCCACCTCCTGGCGGATGAGCGCCTGCTCCTCGGGCAGGAAGCCGCGCCCTTCCAGCGGGTACGCCGCCCCCACCAATTCGTCCAGCAGCAAGCCGCGCGCCACCGCCATGGCTTCGGTATCCCAGCGCCCAGCCTGCGCCTCGAACAGGGTCACGCCGCGCGCCCCCGCCTCCACGCAGCGCCCGCCGGGTCCCAGGTAGAGCGCCACATGGTCCACCACGCCGGGGACCAGCCTGCCGACCAGGCGCCAGAACTCGCCCGGCAGGATATCCGGTTTTCCGTTCATGGTGCAAAGCACATCGCCGGTCTGCAGGTCCAGCCCGGCAAGGCTGAAGGAATGGATCATATATGAATTATACGCTCTAAAGACCCTCCGGTTGTCATGCCGAATCCATGACGAAACGCGTCCCGTGAGAGGTCGTTTGGGGATTGCCGACCCGCAGGCGGTCATTTATACTCTGGAGGCTTGCCTGCCAACCAGAAAAGTCGTACGGAGACGATGACCATGAAAAAGATGCTCTCAGGGAACGAGGCGGTCGCCCGCGGCATGTGGGAAGCCGGCGTGGGCGTGGCTTCCGCCTACCCCGGCACACCCAGCACCGAGATCCTGGAAAACTACGCCCTCTTCCCCAACGTGTATGCCGAATGGGCGACCAACGAGAAGGTTGCCATGGATGTGGCGGTGGGGGCGGCTTACGCCGGGCGGCGCGGGCTGGCAGCGATGAAGCACGTCGGCTTGAACGTTGCCGCGGATTCCTTCATGTACGCCGCCATGACCGGGCTGGAAGCCGGGCTGGTCATCGTCACCGCAGACGACCCTGCGATGCACTCCAGCCAGAACGAGCAGGATAACCGCACCTTTGCCAAGTTCGGGCGGGTGCCCTGCCTGGAACCGTCCGACAGCCAGGAAGCCAAGGATATGGTCATCGCCGCCTTTGGGCTGAGCGAGCGGTTCGACACCCCGGTCCTGCTGCGCCTGACCACCCGCATCTGCCACTCGATGAGCGCGGTGGAACTGGGCGAGCGGGTGGAACCGAGCACTGAGCGCAAGCCCTTCCCGCGCAACCCCGCCAAGTATGTCATGGTGCCCGGCAACGCCGTCAAGCGCCACCCGGTCATCGAACAGCGCATGCGCGACATCGCCGCCGCGGCAGGCTCCCTGCCCTACAACCGCATCGAACCGGGCAGCCGCGCCCTGGGCATCATCACCTGCGGGATCGCTTACCAGTATGCCCGCGAGGTCTTCCCGCAGGCTGCGATGCTCAAACTGGGCATGACCTGGCCCCTGCCCGAGCAGATGATCCGGGACTTCGCCGCCTCGGTCGAGCGCTTGATCGTGATCGAAGAACTCGATCCCTTCATCGAGGAAGCCGTCCGCCTGATGGGTATTCCCTGCG
>JBFYSG010000262.1:0-3161 GCA_041301835.1 Chloroflexota bacterium
GGAATGCTCAAGCGGAGTACTCCTGGGGGGGGTATTGGATATTCCCTCTTAACCAGGCTCCGGATAGCGATGAGGGCGATCCGGTCTTGCTGGGGCTGCTTGGCGTGGCGAAGACACCGGGTCAGGAGATCTCACAAGACCAACGCCAGGCATTGAAGATCCTTTTACGCCGGGCAGTGCTTGCGCTGAGGGACCGGCAATTACAGCAACGCGTGTTCCGTTCCCTGGAGAATCTTAATCCCCAGGTCGACATGTTCCAGCGACTGAGAGCACTGGGTCGCTATGACAGCAGGACGACCATGCTCCAGGAGGTGCTGCCTCCCGAATCGGATCTTGCCTCCTGGGTGAAGGATGCCCTGACCCATTATTGGGGGGGACCGAAATTAACTCAGAGCCCGCTCCTTCAACTTCAAGTCGTCCAACAGGTCAGTAAAGATAACCCGGCGAATGCCTTGCGCGCCATCCTGCGGCAGGCAGTCGATTCGGTGCGCCCGGAAGGTGAGCGCCGCTTTACCGGGGAATGGGTCCTTTTTAATATCTTGGAAATGAAATTCATTGAAGGTCGCAAGGTACGCGAGGTTGCATCCCGCCTGGCGATGTCTGAGGCGGACCTGTATCGTAAACAACGCGTGGCAATCGAAGAAGTAGGACGCGCCCTCCTGGAAATGGAACGCGCTGCACAGGGGAATCACGGGAAGGAGGCTGGTAATCTCTGATGGCGATCAATTCGATTTCTCAACCAGATCCTCCGCTTCCCGATGATGGCTGGTGGGAATCGGTCCTGGCAGAAGACCAGGCGGAGTGCCTGCCTGCCAAAACGCCTGGTGTGGTCGAAGCCCCGGGTACCAATCCCAGGGTGGATTGGGAGAACGCCCTGCGCCTTTTCGGAGATGACGGGATCATCAGCATGCGGGTTACCGGTTACAATCGCGGGGGATTGCTGGTGGAAGGTGAACGGATGGAAGGTTTCATCCCCTGCTCGCACCTCGTAAATCTGCCCCACTACTCGGACGAGGAGAAGCGCCGGGATGAATGTCTCTCCACTTATCTCGGCTCGCTACTGACCTTGAAGATCATCGAATGCGAGCCGGAGGAAGACCGCCTGGTCTTTTCGGAGCGGGCGGCTCTTGCCGGGGCAGGCAGGCGCAAGGAAATTTTCGAGACTCTGCGTGCAGGGCAAACCGTGTCCGGCGATGTCACCAACATCACCGAATTCGGTGTTTTTGTCGACCTGGGAGGCGTGGAAGGTTTGATCCATATCTCCGAGTTGTCATGGGGACGTGTCGCCCACCCCAACCAGGTTTTACAGGTTGGACAAAGGGTGACCGCGATCGTGCTCGATGTGTTCCCGGAGCGTTGTCGCATTGCCTTGAGCCTCAAGCGCCTGACCGAGAACCCCTGGTTGACCGCCGAGGTGCATTTTCCTGTTGATTCCATTATTCCCGCGGTGATCAGCGCGATCGTGCCGTTCGGTGCCTTTGCCCGACTGGAGGGAGGACTGGAAGGGCTGATCCATACTTCTGAGATCCCTCTGCCCGAGCATGTGGCATTGAATGCCTTCCTGGTTCCCGGGCAGACCATTCAAGCGCGTGTGATCCAGGTGGATGCCAGGCGCCAGCGCCTGGGGCTATCGATGAAACTATGATGAAGGTATACTGAACCCATGACCAAGCAACCCTCTGCCAGCCCCACAGACAAGCAGACACACGACACCGGTCCGGGGACATGGATGGACCGCATCGATCGTTTGCAGATGCATTTTGGTCGATTCATGTGGGATATCCTGGGAGTGATCTTGTTCGCCTTTGCGGCGATGACACTCTTTGGGCTCATCGGGCTGTCGCAGGGTTCGATCATGAGCCTGTGGGTGGATCTGTTAAAAACCAGCCTGGGATGGGGAAGTTTATTCGTCATTGCTTCCGCGATCGCGCTGGGAATCTATGCCATTCAGCGTTCCCGGCAGGAGATGCACGTGCGCTGGGGGCGGGTGGTGGCGATCGAATTCGCCGCATTCCTAACTTTGGCATTGCTATCGGTCATCAGCGGGAACACCCTGTCTGCTGCCGAACAGGGGATGTGGGGCGGGCAGATAGGCTGGGGACTCGCCTCGCTCGCATCGCAGGTTGTGGGTCCGATTTGGGGCGGAGCGATTCTCATTATCCTTTGGGTGGTCTCGATTTTGTCTGCATTCAACCTGTGGATCCATGTAGAACGCTGGATCCTCAAGCAGGCAGGCGAACAACTCAGCGGGAACCAGGAAATGGTCTCCCTGCACGCCAAGTCCACGCAGGTGGCGATCGAATCCCCGGTGGTCTCCCCGCTGCCCGATTCAAGCCCCCTGCCGAAACAGGCGAATCGGAAGAACCCATCCATTCCACCCGAGTTCAGGAAAAATTTCAAAGTCCCGATCAAGGCGGATAAAGTACCCGCAGCGTCTCTTGCAAGGAGCGACCGCCTGCCTCCATTTAACATATTGCTCGGAGAGCAGTCCTCCCGACCTGATGAGCGTACGATCAACCAGGTGGCGGGTTTGATCGAAAAAACCCTTTCCGAATTTGGCATCCCAGCCAAGGTGGTTGGATTCCGCGTCGGTCCGACCGTGACCCAATTCGCAGTCCAGCCCGGGTTCATCCGTAAAGGTGATGAAGAAGATGCCCAGCAGATGAAAGTGCGGGTCGCCCAGATCGCAGGATTGCAGAAAGACCTGGCGCTGGCTCTCTCTGCTGAGCGCTTGCGGATCGAAGCCCCGGTACCCGGTCATGCCTACGTGGGGATCGAGGTTCCCAACCCCAAAGCAGCGCTGGTGCGCTTGCGCCCCTTGCTGGAAACCGAGGCGTTTTACAAAGTTGGCTCGCCCCTGGCGATCGTACTGGGACGTGATGTTTCCGGGAATCCCCTGGTGGCTGATCTTGCCCGTATGCCGCATCTGCTCATCGCCGGGACAACAGGTTCTGGAAAATCGGTCTGCATCACCGCGCTGGCAGCTTGTCTTGCCATGAACAATCCTCCAGAGGATCTGCGCCTGGTCTTGATCGACTCGAAAATGGTGGAACTGATCCGCTACAACGGTCTTCCGCATCTCTTTGGAAAAGTGGAGACGGATATCCAGCGTATCCTCGGCGTTTTGCGCTGGGTTGTCGTTGAAATGGAGCACCGTTATA
>JBFYSG010000267.1:0-14927 GCA_041301835.1 Chloroflexota bacterium
AAGTGCCCCCGGGCGAGCCGCCCAGCCTGGTGAAGCCCCCGGCGGGCTGCCGCTTCCACCCGCGCTGTGCGCGCATCATCCAGGGCACCTGCGACGTGCAGGACCCGCCCGAGTTCGAACCGGAACCCGGACACCAGGTGCAGTGCTGGTTGTACAGCTGACCCCCGGCATCCGCCTCCTCGTGACTCGATCTAGAACGTACGGCTCATCTCGCGCAATGGATCCGCGCCGGGGTTGAAGAGGCGCGCCTGCATCGGCAGGTGCCAATCCATGCGATCCAGCACCGCCACCAGCGCGTCTGCCATCAGGTGGTCATCGTGCACCAGTTCGCCATCCGGTGTGCGTCTCCCCTCGGGCACGCCCCAGCGCAGGGTGCGGGCGGGTCCCGGCAGGATCTCGGCGCGGCAGGCAGCGTACTGCTGACGCACCTGATCATCCCAATCACACAAACGCAGGCGCCCGGTCTCGACCACCCCCAGGAAACGCCAGCCGAGTTCCGACTTGGAACGCTGGGTGAACTTGAACGGCACCACCTGCCCGGGGAAGTGGCGCTCCATCAGCGCCCACAAGCCCTCACCGGCGCCGGTGGCATCCAGAACGATATGCTGGGGCTTCCAATCTTGAGCCAGCGCCTTCAACTGCCCGAAAATGGTCAAATGGCTGACACCCTGCCAGGCACGCCGCGCCACCACGCGGTAGGTGGGCGCGCCGAGGCTCTCGAGGGTTGAGAAATCGAGGCAGACGATGGAGAGGGCGGTGTAGTCGCGGCGTGCATCCTCGAGGGGCGCCCCGGCACTGCCCATGCACTGCTCGTCCTGTCCCGCCACGTCGAGCAGGAAGGCGCACACGCCCCCCGCCGCCGGAGAATGCCGGGCGGACTGGTCGCCTGCCAAGAGCGCCAAGCGCCGCGGCGGGAACATGCCGCTCTCGGCATCGATCGTCTCGCAGAAGAACTGCGAGCGTATGGTCGGGTGGTCGCGCCCCAGCCGGCGCACCTCGGCATCCACGAAGCGCCCGTACTCGGGGTTGGAGGAGCGCACGTCGCGGGCGGTCTGGATGAAGACGCGCTGAATGCCGTCCGCCTCCTCCAGGCGGGCACGTCCCAGTTCGCGCGCCAGCAGGGTGGTGCTGGTCCAGGCTGTGCCGCACAGGACACGCGTGGTGTTGCGGCTGGCGCACATGGGTGCGAACTTGCGGTCGTAGACCTGGGGCTGGATGTCCTGCGCCTCGTTGACGATCAATAACAGGCTGGCAGTACTGCCGACCACGTTCGAGTCGGCATTACCCGAAAGGAAGGTGATGCGGCATTTACCCAGGCGGCGGGTGTAGGGTCCCTCGCGATGGTACTGCCCGTGCGTGATGGGGTTCATCTCCAGGCGCGACTCCAGACGCATAATGGCATTCAGTCCCTGGGGCTGGTAGGTGGGGTTGACGACGATGATCGTGCGCTCGCGATCCGAGAGCAGGCGCATCAGGTAGGAGGTCAACTGCGCCAGCAGTTCATCCTTGCCCGATTGGCGCGGGAACATCAGCACGAAGGTCAGACCGAGACGCTCGCGGATCGAGCGCAGGATGGCATCACCCGCTTCCACCTGGTAGGGGTACAGGTCGATGGCACTACCGCGCCGGGCGTAGGACCTGAGCGAGGAGAGAAATTTCCTGACCTCATGGATGAGCCGGTCGGATGGGGGCGTCATACCTTGTCCCAATCGGCGGTGGACAAAGTCACCGCGGCGGCGATGGCTTCGCCCTTGTACGCCGGAGCCTCCGACAGCGAGGCGCGGCGCGAGGTGAGGATGCCGATGACCTGGCTCATGCGGGTGATGAGTTCCAGCTTGGCATGGTCGTCTTCATCGTATTCACTCTTGAGGCTCAACTGATCGGAAAGACGGGCGACATAGACGCGCAGGACGTTGATCTCGTTCACCAGGTCATGGGACATCCTGTCCAGTTCGCGTGCCTCCTGGCTGCGGATGACCCTACCGTACAATCCGTGCTTCAGGTTATGACGGTTCCCTTTTTCAGCCGGCATGTGTGCCTCCCAGGGCTATCCCCGCAGGATGCGCACCAGCGCAGCGATCAGCGTCACCAGCGAGAGCCCGCCGCTGCCGAGGGTCAACGACATGAGCAGTCTCACCTGGGCGAGCGTATCGCGCATGGATTTCAGGTCGCTCTCGGTCAGCCGCTGCCACTGCTGGAGGAAATCCATCTTCTCCTCCAGGCGGATGAGGCGCGGGCAATCCGGATCGGGCTGGCACGTGCCGGGCGCGGCGCGTGCGACGGCGAGAGGGCGCGGCGGCAGAGGCTTATAACTTGGGATCGACATGGCTGGCTCCTTGAAAGAAAAGGGGCGGGAGGGTAATGAACCCTCCCGCAGATAATCTTATTATAGAATTTTTGTTCTATTTTTCAAGGGTGAATTTCGGGGGAACCCCCCGGGGCAGTCCCCTGCCGCACCCTTACGGAGCCGTGCCGTAGGGATCGGGGTCGAGGATCTCCACCACGCCGTCCCCGTCGCTGTCGAACCAGCCCAATAAACGGTAGGGGAACCAGTGCCCCAGGTTCGACTGCGCCACCCCGCCTCCATCGCCATCGGGCCAGGTGTGCGCCCAGCCGAAGAGATGGATCATCTCGTGGTCGTAGAGCGAGGCGGTCACGTTGGTGACGTTATCCGGGTAATCGGCGGCAACGATCATGTTGACCTTCTGCGCCCCGCCCGGCTGGCAGGCGCCCCTGAACGCCACCCCGCCCCCGCCGTAGGATCTCGGCACCGAGAGTGCCAGGTCGAGGTCCACCTCCGCCAGCATGTCGTAATCGGCGGGGTCGTAGCCGGTTTGCGCCAGCACCTGCGCCGGGGTCACCAGCACACCCGGGTTGGGCGGGCTGTCGAGGTGCACCACGGTGGTGGTGGTGTGCAGGATGGGCGTGCTCAAGCCCAGCTGCGCCGAGACGGCGCTCCAGTGTTCATTGGAGGCTTTCTCCGCCGCCAGCAGCTTGGTCTCCACGTTCTGCGGCTTGATGGTCGTGTTGCCGTAATCCACGACCACCGCCAGGATCGAGTAATCCCCTGCCGGGCGGCAAACGTTGAATTCCCCCGTCAGCAGACTCTGCATGGAGGTGCCGATCACCTCGCCCTTATCGTAAAAATAGACCGTGTAGAACATATCGTTGAGGTAGGCGGCGCTGACCCATTGATCATGGATCGACTCGCCCGGGTTTTCGCCGCTGTAATGCACGAAGATGGGCGCGGGCAAATCCACGCCCAGGAGGGTTTTGTACGCCTGGGTGAAACGCTCCGCCACGGTGGGCATGTCCTCGGGGATTCCGATGACATTGACCAGCACCTGCTGGTGCGTGAGCACTGTGCCGTAATAATTGACCTTGTACAGGTCGAGGCGATATTCCCCGTTTCCGTGCCACGGAGTCCATGTGATCGTCGTCACGCTCATCCCCCGCAGGAATTCGTACTTGACGCGCGCCACCATCAAGCCATCGGCGTCAAGGACAAGGTGATGCGCTTTGTTGGTATCCTTATCGTCGAAAGTGAAGCCCACATCCAGGCTCACCAGCGGCACCAGCCGGTCTGCTTCCACCGAGGCAGGCAGGATCTCACCCGGCTCAAGGTACATGAACCAGGCTTCCGGCTCATCCGTGGCGGTCGGCAGGACGGGGCTGGGTTCGGCAGGCAGGGGGCTTTGCGTCACCATGCCCGGTGTCACCATCGGGGTGCCTGTTGTGCTCTCCGCCACGCTCCCGGCGTCGGTCAGGTTGCACGCCGCCATGCTGATGAGTAATAAGATCCAAACAATGCGAAGGGTCTTCATCCACCACCTGCCTTTCCTGGGTCCGGTTGCACGTGCCTGTCGATTCGATTATAGCCCATCCCTGACACACCGGCGCATCCATCCAACCGCAGACCGGGTGCAACCCGCACTGCACAGTAGTGTTGTATTTGTTTGAAACCGTGATCCCGTCAGATCCTGCTTTTATCATTCTGAGGAGAGTGGATATGAAACTGACCCCCCCGAAAGTCATCACCTTCTGGATCGCCCTCATCCTGGGCGTGCTCGGATTCCTGGGCGCGCTGATCACCATCCCGCTGGTCTCCACTTACGCGTTCTGGTTCCTTTTTGCAGGCTTCGTCCTGCTGGTCCTTGCCCTGCTGGTCAAGGGTCTTTAATTTCATCCAACCTGACGGGGTCACACATCAGGACACCCTGCTGATATGGCGGGGTGTCCGGTTTTTTTATATGAACCACCCATAAGGTACAAGGAAATCTTAAATTTAATTTTAAGAATGGCACGAATCTTAAAAATTTTAAGATTCGATGTTTCAAAAATCGCGCGAATGACTTTCAAAATTGATGGGAATTAATGGGTTAAAACTCTTGCACGCAGAGTGAAACTAAAGTATAAAGAAACCGTGAAACATATTGATCGCATACCGGCGATCAACGAGACAACCGCAGTCAATGGGATGCGATGAGAACAAACGAGTGCATCATTAAAATACAACCAAACCGCAGGCCGGGGCATGAATCTCTCACCCACTGACCTGCCCGTGCTTCTGCTCTACAATTCAGATCCCGCCTGGTCTCCCGCTGATACGGCGGAGATCACGCACTTGATGGACCTCCTGGCAGGGGGGCTTATGCAGGAGGGTCACCCGACCCAGCCGGTCTGCCTGCAGGACGGGGATATCAAGGGTCTGATGGCGAACTTCGATCCCAATGAGGTGGTGGTCTTCAATTGGTGCGAGGAGGTGCCGGGCATCCCGCGCTCTGCCTCGCTGGTGGCGCGCGCCCTGGAAGAGATGGGCTTCACCTACACCGGCACGGATTCAAAGGCGCTGTTGTTGGCGCAGGACAAGCCTGCAGTGAAGCGCGCCCTCGAGAAGCGCGACATCCCCACG
Organism: Chloroflexota bacterium; assembly: GCA_041301835.1. Lineage (GTDB taxonomy): Bacteria > Chloroflexota > Anaerolineae > Anaerolineales > Villigracilaceae > UBA877. The sequence continues at coordinate 4,913 of JBFYSG010000267.1, forward strand.
CCGGCGTGGCAGTTGTGCACCACGACGGAGTCCTGCACCTGGGAGCGTTACCCGGCGATCGTCAAGCCGGCATTCGAGCACTGCTCGATCGGCATCACGCACGAGGCGGTGGTGCACGACCGCGCCGAACTGGAACAGCGTGTGGAGCAGGCATCCGAGACCTACCGCCAGCCGGTGATCGTGGAAGACTTCATCGCCGGACGCGAGTTCCACGTGAGCATCGTGGGCAACGGGCGGCTGCAGGTCTTCCCGATCGCCGAGATGGACTTCAGCGCGATCCCGGATCCAACCGGAAAACTCTGCACCTATGATTCCAAGTTCGCGCCCGACTCAAGCGATTACGACCTGATCCAGCTGCGCCTGCCCGCCGACCTTGCCCTGGACGAACAGCGCCTGCTTGAAAAGACGGCACTGGCGGCATACAAAGCGACCAACTGCCGCGACTACGCCCGGCTCGATATCCGCCAACAGGATGGCACCTTCCAGGTGCTGGACATCAACCCCAACGCCGACCTGAGCCCGGATACGAGCATGGCGCTCTCGGCGGAACTGGCGGGCTACACCTACGGGCAGTTCGGGTCGCTGCTGGTGAACCTGGCGGCGAAACGGCACCCGGTCTTCGGGCGCAAGGAACCCGCTCAGGCGGTCAGCCTGCCGGTGAATGCCGAAGTGTGATCGCCTGACAGGGTAATAACCCCGCATCCGATCTTCTGTGATCAACCATCCGCCTCCCCGCCCCCGGGGAGGCTCTCTTGTACGTCCCGCCTGCCTGGCAAAAAGAACAGGATGACCTCCTCCAGCGGGGTCATCCTGTTCGCGTTCCTGTCACGGCAGGGCGTTACGGGTAAGTGCAGTATCCGTTGGGTTGGGAGGTGGTGTAGACCCAGCGGCAGTGGGCGGCTTCGCAAGAGGGAGGCGTTAAATAACTGCCGGGATCGGTACACACCGGGATGACCGGCTCATCGCAGTTCGGGATGTACACGGTAAAGGAGGTGCACAGCGGCTCAAGGTCATCCGGGATGCAGAGGTGCTCCTCGGAGAGTTTAATCGTGTACAGCGGCGGGCAGTATGCCGGCACATCCGGCGGCAGTTCACAGCAGTCGGATTCGGTGATGTACGAGAATCCCTCCGGGCAGGTGTTGCTCGCCGAGCAGAGCGGATCGGTCAGGCATTCCTCGGGTCCATCCGGCGGCAGGCACAGGGTGTAATCCAGGGGTGTGGTACCGCTGTAGGGTCCATAGGCATCGAAACCGATCGGGCAGAAGCATGATACCTCCACCGGGCAGGCATGCAAACACCCGTAACCGGGTATCCAGAGTTCGCCAGTCCCGCAGGAGTCCGGGGTATCGTGCAGGGTCTCCATGCCGTAGCGGCAGGTGTCGGTGTCTTCATCGAAATAATAATCCGGCGGGCAGGCAGCCTCGATCACCGGCAGGTCGGGTGCCGGTCCACAGACGGTGAATTCGATAAAAGTATCCACCGGGACGCCGGGACCGGAGAGACCCCAGGTGTCGTCCGAGATGGAACTCAACAGCGCGCCGGCATCGGAAGTGATGAGGATGCCGGGACCGATCGGCTCGGGGAAGACCAGGGTGACGTAGCCCTGCGAGACACCGGTGGTTGGGTCGGGCATGCAGAAACTGCTGACAACGAACTCCGGCGGGTGGAAGTCCAGCGGGTGGTCCTCGATGGGAAGGGGAATGTAGGGGATGGCTTCGCACACCGGCGGGGGCGGGTCGCCGACCGTCTCACCACTCAACACACAGCGAAAACCGACATCCGCGATGTGCTCATCCGGGTCGGCGCTGCTGCGGGTGTAGATCTCCAGTTCGTCCAGCGGCGACAGGTAGGACGAGCCGCGGATGACGCGCGCCGTGCCGGAGGCGGGTCCGGTGGGGTTCTCGGCAAGCGAGGTGGCGTAGGCATCCTGCTCGTACCAATCCTGGACCCACTCGCGCACGTTGCCGGCGGTATCCGCCAGCAGGAAGGGGCTGGCACCGTCGAAGAACGAGCGCACCCGCACGGGGGCATCGATCTCCTGGCAGTCGTCATAGTTGAGCAGGCTGCAGTCGGGGGCTTCATCGCCCCAGGGATAGGGTTCCCCCCCGGTGCCGCGGGCGGCTTTTTCCCACTCCGCTTCGGTGGGCAGGCGCCCCTCGATCCACTCACAGTAGGTTGCTGCCTGGTTCCAGGAGACGCCCACCACGGGATCAAGCGCATGGGCGTTGTTGGTGTACCAGTACGGCTTGCCGGTGATGTGGTAGGGCACCTCGCAGACATCGGCAGCAACGCACAGGGCATACATGCGGTTGGTGACCTCGGTCTGGTGTATCCAGAAGGGATCGAGGCTGACGGTGTGCGCCGGTTCATAGTCGCTGGTCAGGCTCTCTTCGTCCTGCCCCATGTCAAACTCGCCGCCGGGAACGAAGACGACATAACTCTGGTCGATCCAGGCGACCAGCGAGCCGATGCCGGGCGCATAATCGATGCCCTCGTCGGACGGCAACTCGGTGGTCACAACCTCGGTCGCCTCACCGTCACCCGGCGTGAAGAAGGGAAGATTGCAGGATTGCAGGAAGAGCAGTACCAGGGCGGCGAAGAACATCAGCCCGGCAGCGTAGAGAAATGAGCGTGTGCGTGGCATAAGACCCTCCCAGGTGAACCCTATACCCCCGTGGCGAACTGGCTGTCATGCAGCAGGATACAAAACCAGGACGATCAACATCATTATACAGAATCCAGCTGGCGAATGCTATGGTCAATCGTTCCCATGCCTGGCTGCATCCCCCCGCCGGATCCGCCTCGTGTGCGCTCGCGGCTTGTATATACTATAATTCTTTCATTATCTTCTCTAGCCGGGAGGCTCCGCATGGACCAAAAAATGACGCTGGGGAGTAAATTCCGCTACGGGCTGGCAGACCTGGGCTTTGCCCTGATCACCTCTGCCATGCAGTTCTTCCTGCTGTTCTATTACACCGACGTGGCAGGCATCAACCCGGCGTTGGCGGGTGCGGCGCTGATGGTGGGCAAATTGACCTGGGATGCGATCAACGACCCACTGTTCGGCTGGATCTCGGACCGCACGCGCTCGCGCTTCGGGCGCCGGCGCATCTACATGTTCATCGGGGCGGTCCCGCTGGGGCTGGCGGCGTGGCTGATGTTCTCCCTGCCGCAGGGGCTGACAGGCGTCTCGGCGTTCCTGGCGGTGCTGCTCTCCTTCTGGTTGGTGGATAGTTTCCACACCTTGACGACCACACCCTACTACGCCCTGACCCCCGAACTGACGCGCGATTACAACGAGCGCGCCAGCCTGACCTCCATCCGCATGGTCTACAGCGTGTTCGGCTATATCCTGGGCGCGGCGCTGACAACCCTGCTGGCGGGCATCTTCCAGGGAGCCGGGATGGACCTGCGCCATGCCTGGAGCCTGACCGGGGCGATCTTCGGGGCGGTGGCGGTCGCGACCACGCTGGTGACGGCTTTCTCGGTGCATGAGGATCCCGCCATGGCGGGCGAGCCATCCAAACTGCCCGCCCTGCGGGCGGTGCTGACCTCCTTCCGCAACAAGCCGTTCATCGTGCTGATGATCGCCTTCATCCTGAGCAGTTTTTCATTCACCGTGCTCACCGCGCTGGTGCCCTACTTCATCCAGTATCAACTGCAGATGCCCGATCAGGTCTCATTCGTCCTGCTGGCAATGCTGGCAGCGATCGGCATATTCCTGATCCCCGCCAAACTCGTCTCGGACCGCATCAACAAGGGACCTGCCTACGCCCTCGGGCTGTTCATCGCCTGCCTGGCGGTGATGTCCAGTTTCCTGCTGCCCTCGGGCGCCACGGTGCTCATCTACGTGATCGCGGCGGTGGCAGGCATGGGTTTCTCAGCGCAGTGGGTCTTCCCCTGGAGCATGCTGCCCGACGTGGTGGAATATGATGAAAAACTGACCGGGGAGCGGCGGGAGGGCATTTATTACGGTCTGTGGGCATTCCTGACCAAGTTCACCAGCGCGCTGGGGGTGGCGGTGAGCGGTTGGGCGCTGGACCTGTTCGGGTATGTGCCGAACGTCGAGCAGACGGCGCGCGCCTTGTTCGGCATCCGCTTCTTCTTTGCCATCGTGCCAGCCATCGTCATCCTGATCAGCCTGCCCTTCCTGATCTGGTACCCGATCACGCGCAGGAAACACGCCGAACTGGTGGCGGAACTGGCGCAGCGCAAAGGCGCGGGTCAGGCAAGCGGGACATGAAAGCGATCATCATCGGCTCGGGCATGGCGGGTCTGACAGCCGCGGCGACCCTGGCACGCGCCGGGGTCGGCGTGACGGTGCTGGAGCAGTACGCCGCGCCCGGCGGGGTGACCGCCACCGTGCGCCAGGATGGCTATGGTTGGGATATCGGACCGCTCCTGCTGGAGGGCTTCGCCCCCGGCGACAAGGGGCGGCGCATCCTGGAGGAACTGGGCATCAGCGCGCAGGTGCCGGTGGTGCACGAGGACCGCGGCATCGCCATGCCCACCTTCGCCCTGTGGAAACCGCAGGTGTATGCCGGTCCGTACTGGCGGCGCGAGCGCCTGAAGGAACTCTTCCCGGAGGAAGCCGCGGCGCTGGACCGTTATTACCGCTTCTACGACCGCATGCTGGGCTTGATGTCACTGGCGCGCCAGGTGGAATCAGCGCGCGGCTTGAACGCCCTGCTGATCAAACTGCGTATGGCGCTCGCCTTCCAACCGTTAAAGCCAATGGTCGCCTGGAATGCGACCCGGTTGATGGACCATTACTTCAAATCACCTGTGCTCAAGACCGTCCTGCTGGGCATCGTTGCCGATTTCGTCACCGCGCCGGGGGAATTCCCGGCGCTGGGCGTGCCGTCCATCCACCTGGAGACGGCTTTCGACAAGCGCATCCCCACCCACCCCGGGACGCGCTCGGCGCAAACCGCCTATACCTACATCCTGGGCGGATGCCAGACGCTGGTGGACGCCATGCTCGGGGTGATCCGCGCCCACAGCGGGGAAGTGCTGACAAATGCCTGCGTGCGGCGCATCCTGCTCGACCAGGGGCGCGCCGTGGGCGTGGAACTGGCGGACGGGCGCATCGAGCACGCCGATGTGGTGCTGGCATCCGGCGGCATGAAAGAGGTCTTCTACGACCTGGTCGGCATGCAACACCTGCCGGAGGCGTTCACGCGCCAGATCGACGCCAACCGCTTGATGGAATCGGTGCTGATGGTGCACCTGGGCATCGATCTCGATCCCCGCCCCTATCAACCGGCGGCGCTGTGCTACTACTACAAGACCGACGACCTGGAAGGCGCTGTCCAGCGCCTGCGCACGGGCGATTATCACGAGGGCAAGGAGGGGTTCCTCATATACGTTCCTTCGCTGCACTCGCCCTCGCTGGCGCCCGCCGGCAGGTACGCCCTCACGATCTACACCGTGGCACCCGATACGCTTGCCCGCGGCGACTGGTCCTCGCGCCGCGAGGAACTGGCAGATAAACTGGTGGCAGAGGCGGAGGCGCACATCCCGGGCTTGCGGGCGCACACATGCACGCGCCTGGTGCTGACACCGGAGGATTTCCGCCGGCGCACGCACCAGAAGCACCACTCCTTCGGCGGGGTACCGCCGGTCATCGGCAACAAGCCGCCTGCCAATAAGACTCCCATCCCCGGGCTGTGGTTCATCGGGGCGCAGAGTGAAGGCGCAGGCGGGGTGTTGAACGTGGTGACCGGTGGCGCCCGGGTGGCAAAACGCATCCTGAACGGGGCGTGAACCGTTGCCTCCGCCAGGGAAAAAATTGTATAATCTTCCTGTACCCTGCCTTGCTGGATCAAGCCACAGGAGAATACCATGAAGGATGGTTTCAGAGACCTGCCGGTGGTGGATGCGCACGTCCACTTCGGGCACCCGGCATACATGCCCGGACTGCAGGCGATCATGCAGGCGCACCGGGTGGGAAAGTTCAACCTCGTCTGCACACCGCACCGCAACCGGTTGAGCCTGGTGCCGGATGCGCTCTACGTCAAAGCCCACGCCCCGCAGAGCGTTTATGTCTTTGGCGGCTTGGATATCTCGGCGCTCTTCATGGCGCCGGCTTCATGCGGGGAGTCCTTCGCCGCCTGTGTGGATAACCTTCTACAGATGGGCTGCGACGGGGTGAAAATGATCGAGGGCAAGCCCGACATGCGCAAGAATTTGCCCATCCCCCCGTTCGACAGCACGGTGTACGAACCCTACTGGGCACGGCTGGAATCCAGCGGGGTACCGCTCATTTTCCATGTCAACGACCCGCAGGAATTCTGGGATGCCAGCCTGATCCCCGACTGGGCGCGCCAGCGCGGCTGGTTCTACGGGGACGGCACTTTCATTAACAATGAAGTGCAGTACGCCGAGGTGCTGCACGTGCTGGAGCGCCACCCCAACCTGAAGGTCATCCTGGCTCACTTTTACTTCCTCTCCGGGCAGCTGCCGCGGCTGGCAGACCTGTTCGAACGCTTCCCCAACCTGCACGTGGACCTGACCCCGGGCATCGAGATGTACTACAACTTGAGCCAGCAGCCGCAAGCCAGCCGCGATTTCTTCCTGCGCTACCACGAGCGGATCGTCTTCGGCACCGACATCGGCGCCAAGGCACTGCTGTCATCACCCGAACTGGGCATCGAACCCGACGAGAGTGCCCTGCGCATCCGCCTGGTGCGCACTTTCCTGGAGGGCGAAGGAGAATTCCGGCTGGATGTGGGCGATGGCTTCCTGTTCGGACGCTTCGCGGGTCCCTTCCACGGGCTGGGGCTGACGCCGCAGGCGCTGACAGCCATCTACGCCGGAAACTTCGAGCGCCTGGCAGGTTCGACCCCGCGCCCGTTGGACAGCCCGGCGATCATCGCCGAGTGTGCGCGCATCCAAGCCGTTCTGCCGCTGATGGCGGCGACCCAGCCCGGTGTCCCGATGGACGCCTCGGTCGCCGCACAGGTGGCGGCATATTTTTCCGATCAGCACAGAGAGGAGCAGGCATGAAAACCATCAAGAAATGGCAGGAACCCTTCTATGCCATCGGCGGGTTCGGTCCGGGCTTCCTTTACCAGGTGGTCCTGACCTACCTGCTGTACTACTACCGCCCGGCGCAGGCGCGCATCGAGACCGGCGCGCTGATCTTTGCGCCCGCTGCGGCGTACGCGCTGGGCATGTTCATCGCACGCGTCCTGGATGGCGTGGTGGACCTGCCGATCGCCTCGTGGACCGACAACCTGCGCTCGCGCTGGGGTCGCCGCCGCCCGATGATGCTGCTGGGGTTTATCCCAACCGTCATCTGCTTTGTCCTGCTGTGGTTCCCGCCGCTGACCGGCACGAGCATCGGACCGGACGGGCACTGGGGCAACGCGGTGTACGTGGCAGTGGTCAGTTCGCTGTACTTCTTCTTCCACACCTTCATCGTGGTGCCTTACCTGGCGGCGCTTTCGGAGATCGTGGTGGATGAGAACTCGCGCGTGCGGGTGGCATCCTGGCAGACCTTTTTCAACACCATGGGCTACGTGCTGGTCTTCGTCGTGGCGCCGATGCTGTTCGACCGCTTCGGGGTGCGCGGCACCGCCATCCTGCTCCTGCCTTCCTTCCTGACCTTCATCGGACCGCTGCTGGTACTCAAGGAAAATCCGACGAATACGGATGCCGGGGCGGGCAAGATCGAGGCGCGCGTGCCGCTGTGGACCAGCGTCACGATGACGCTGAAGAACAAGACCTTCATGATCTACATGTCCTCGGTGGCAACCTTCTACTTCGGCTTGCAGTTCTTCCTGGGCGGCATCGCCTTCATCGCCGCCGACATGCTGGGCATTTCGGACTCCCAGCTGGGGCTGATGAACGCGGCTGCCTTCGCGCCGGTGCCGATCATGCTGATCGTCTTCAACCTGATCACGCGCAAGAAGGGCGCCAAGTACGCCTTCCGCGCCTCGCTGCTCGTCTTCGGGTTCGCCATGCTGATCTACCCGCTGGGCTGGCAGCGCCTGAACCTGCCCGTGCCGCCGATCGTCATCGGCATCATCGCCGGGCTGATCGGCAGTTTCTCCATCGCCGCCTTCTTCACCATCCCCTACGCCTTCCCGGCACACATCGCCGCCGTGGACGCGGCAGAGACCGGCAAGAACCGCGCCGGGATGTTCTTTGCCGTGCAGGGGGTCATCAACCAGTTCGTTGGTTCCCTGGCAGGCTCGGTGCTGGCGCTGCTGCTCGCCTGGCAGTACGGACCGGTCGTCATCGGACCGGTTGTCGCGGTGACCATGGTGCTGGCGTTCTTCTTCTTCAAACCTTACCCGCTGGGGCAGCCCCCCGCCCCGGTCAAAAAAGAGTGAACCGGATGCGTGCCTGCCTCCCTGTGGGAGGCAGGCACATCCATGACCCATGCCCACAGCGACCATGACATCCCGCCAGCGGATGCTGGCGGCGTTGGAATGCCGCAGCTCCGACCACGTTCCCTGCGCCTTTATGATGTACAAGGCGCTGAAGAACGAGTGCCGCGATCACGCCGCCTTCCTGCATGCCCAACTGGACCTGGGGCTGGATGTGGTCGTGGAACTGCCGCCGCGCCCGCCGGTGGTGGTCAACGAGCACGCCAACCTGCACGGCTTGCCGGTGCAGTACGGCGCCGGTGTGCAAACCCACCAGTACACCCGCACGCTCGACCCGGGGCAGACCCTGCTGATCAAGGAATATCACACCCCGGATGGCATCCTGCGCCTCGAGGCGCACCCGGGTCTCGACCTGCACGCCGGGCAGGTGCCCTTCCTCGACGACGTGCTCATCTCCGCCGCCTGCACACCGCTGGTGCGTTCACCGGCGGACCTGCCCGCCCTGCAGCATCTGCTGGTGCCGCCCACCCCGGCGGAAGTGGATGACTACCGGCGCGACAGTCAGCCCTTCCTTGAGTTGGCGCATCGACACGACCTGCTCGTTGCCGGAGGCTGGGGGGTCGGCGCAGACATGGTCGGATGGTTGTGCGGTCTGAAGGAGATGATCGTGCTGGCATACCGCCAGCCGGATTTCCTGCGCCGCCTGCTGGCGATGATCGGTGCGTGGAACTACGCCCGCATGCAAGCCGCCCTGCAACTGCCGCTGGACCTGTATATCAAGCGCGCCTGGTACGAAAACACCGATTTCTGGACCCCGCGCGCCTGGGCGGAATTCCTGCTGCCCGCCCTGCGGCGCGAGGTGGAGCTCGCCCACCGGGCAGGCGCCCGCTTTGGTTACCTGGTGACCGCCCGGGCAATGCCGCTGGTGGAAGGGATCATCGCGGCAGGCGTGGATGTGCTCATCGGGGTGGACCCGCGCGAGTACGACCTGGCAAAACTAAAACAGCAGGCGCAGGGGCAGCTGTGCCTGTGGGGGGGGATCAACGGACACCTGACCGTGGAGAACGGCACACCTGCCGAGGTGCGGGCGGAAGTGCGCCAGGCGATGAAGGTGCTCGCCCCCGGCGGCGGCTTCATCCTTTCCCCGGTGGATAATGTCCGCCAGCACAGCGCCCGGGTGCAGTCGAACGTGCGGGCGCTGATCGACGCCTGGCTCCAGGCAAACGCTGACAAGCCTTGAAAGCAGGCAAATCCGCATGGCTGGCATGCAACTTTTAAGCCCCCCGGCTGATACTTAACTATAGCGAATGGACGAACACGACCTGGCAGTCCGCGCCTCACAAGGTGACCTGGAAGCCTTTGCCGAACTGGTGCGCCTGCACCAGGGCGCGGTCTACAACACCGCCTGGCGCATGCTTGGGAACCGCCAGGAGGCGGAGGATGCCGCCCAGGAAGCCTTCCTGCGGGCATTCCGCTCCATCCGCACACTCGACCCCTCCCGTCCGCCGGGTCCCTGGCTGCGGCGCATCGCGGTGCACACCGCGCTCAACCGGCTGGAGAGACACCCAGCCCTACCGATCGAGGATGCCAGCATCGAGGATGCCAGCCTCGTACCCAACCCCGACCCGCTCCCCGAGCCGCAGGTCGTGCGCCGGGAACAGGAGCGCCAGGTGCGGTTC
>JBFYSG010000271.1:0-2577 GCA_041301835.1 Chloroflexota bacterium
ACAGCCGCGATCTTCTGCCCCAGCAGGGCGTTGACCAGTGTGGATTTGCCCGTGTTGGGTTTGCCAAGCAGGGCAATGAAACCGGAATGGAAGTTAGTCATGGGTGTCCCCATTATAGTCAATAAAGGATGCCGCCGGGGATTCCAGCCGGCGGCTTGTTGTTCAGTGGACAGGCACTCAGGCGATCAGCGCGCCTTCCAGTTTGAGCAGGAATTCCTTGGTCGGCAGTCCTTGTGCCAGCCCGTAACCGTGCAGTTTGCCGTCGCTGCCGATGACGCGGTGGCAGGGAATGACCAGCGGCATGGGATTGGTGGCTTCGGCGCGTCCCACGGCGCGCGCCGCCCGGGGACGGTCGATCTGCTCGGCGATCTCCTTGTAGGTGCGCGTCTCACCATAGGGGATGGCGGCAGTGGCTTGCAGCACCAGGCGCTGGAAGGGTCGCAGGAGCGTCCAGTCGATGACCAGGGTGAAGAAGCGGCGCTTGCCCTTCAGGTAAGCGCGCAGTTCGCCGGCAGCCTCCTTGACCTTTTTGGGGTCGTGGAAGACGGGCATCTTGAAGCGCTTCGCCAGGTGGGCTTCGAACTGCGCCCGGTCCTTGCCCCACCCCACCGCCGCCAGCCCGCGCTCCGAAACCGCCAGCCACAGGTCGCCGATGGGCGTATCCTTGAGTTCACCGCAGTAGAGACAGGGTTTTCCAGCCATGACACACTCCTTTCAAGCGGGACCTCCCGGCAGGGAGGTCAATCACCCAACAGGACCTGCAGGTAAGCCTCCACCATGCGGTCCAGGCTGAAATGTTCTTCGGCATGACGGCGGGCGGCGAGGCGGAAGCGAGGCTGGTCGCCCAGCACCTCCAGCACCGCGCCTGCCAGGGCGGGCACATCCGGCGGCTCCAGTTTCCACGGATCGCCGCCGTAAGGCACCAGCCGCCCGGCATCCCCGCCCACCAGTTCGGGCAGTGCACCGGTGGCAAAGCCTGCAACCGGCAGTCCGCAAGCCAGCGCCTCGATGACCGCATTGGGACAGGGAGGGTTGGGCTCGGCGGAGAAATACAGGTGCGCCGAGCGGTCCAGCTCCGGGATGCGGTCTGCCGGGACCACGCCCAGCAGCGTGAGCGGGACACGGGTGCGCGCCTGCCAGGAGGCTGCCTGCGCGGGGGTCAACTTCCCCGCCACCAGCACCTCCAGCGCCAGACCATGCTCGTCCTGCAGTGTTTCCGCCAGCCGCAGGGCGTTGCCCAGCCCGGCATCCTGCCCGCCCGCCAGGCTGCCTTCCACCAGCAGGATGCGTATGCGCCCGGCAGGACGATCGTGGGAGCCCTCGGGGGTGTACACGTCCAGGTCCACACCGTTGTGGATCACCGTCCAGGGGACGCCGGTCAGCCCGTACCAATCCTCCCACCAATCGTGGACGAAGCGGCTCTGGTAGACCACCCGGTCTGCCAGCGAGCGGCGGATGCCCGCCAGCAGCCGGTTATTGACCTCGGAGCGCAGGAAGTGGCGCAGGGAAGTGCGCCGCCGGCGATGGAGCCAGTTCAAGCCGTCCAGGCGGTGGACGATGCGCACGCCGCGCTGGCGCGCCCGGCGCAGGGCAGGCAGGTGGCGCGTGCCGGCGATCAACAGGACGGAATCGTACGGGGGGTCATCCAGGTCATAACACACCTGGATGCCGCGCCGTTCCAGACCGGCTGCCAGTTTATGCTGGAAGGAAACCGGTCCACCCGTGCCGCTCAGTCGGGGTACCAGGCAGATGCGTGTCATGGATGCGATCGTGTCAATAGTTGGTCGTGCGGTCGATCAAACCGCGCTCGCGCGCCAGGCGGTCGCAGTAGCGGAACACAAAGATGGACGCCACCCCGAACACCAGCGACAGCGCGACCAGGATGCCGAGCAGTTCCAGGTTGCTGAAACGCGCCAGGGTGGGAAAGACCTGCGCCACATCGCCAATCAGGGCGCGGCGGATCAGTTCCAGCCAGTAGGTGATGGGCATGGCAAAGCCGACCGGTTGCAGCCAGACGGGCAGCACATCCAGCGGGTAGATCGCCCCGGAGAAGATGAACAGCACCCCCGAGACGCTCTCAGCGATGAAACCGGAGTGGCGCGCGATGAGCAGGCTGATGGAACCCAGCACGAGACCCATCAGCGCCAGCATGATGACGCCGATGACCATGCTCGCCAGGAAGAGCAGCCAGTCCACCTGGGCGAGGTCAAAACTGACCTTGAGGAACAGTACGCCCGCGGCGATGGTGATGATCACCGAGAGCGAAGCGGTCAGGAAACCCGCCACCCCGCGCCCCAGCAGGTAGGTCGGGATGTTGATCGGGGCGATGTACATGTACTTGAGCGTGCGGTAATGCTCGCGGTCATCGATAACCGCCCACGAGACACCGTTCATGATGGCAAAGACATAGTTGTAGAAGGCATTGCCGAGGAAGATATAGGGGAAGAGCGGGTCGCTGAAATTGCCGCCGGTGATGACACCGTACATGATCACCAGGATGGCGGCGCGGCTGATCGGGCGGACGATGGAATAGATCGCGAAGAGCAGCGGATCAGTCCAGTTGGAAGTGATCTGCCA
>JBFYSG010000272.1:0-17274 GCA_041301835.1 Chloroflexota bacterium
CGGCAATTAAGCCGTTCATTCCATTTCCAGGAGGTCTCCCATCGAAGATTATAATAACCCAGTGGTCAACACCCTAATGTCTGCTCTGTCTGAGCCTATTGATTTCTCAAAACCAACCACGGAGGAAAGGAATGAGTGAAAACAATTTCCTCAAGAAAGTACTAAATGAAACTGCGCTAAGCAGGCGTAGTTTTCTGAAGTGGAGTGCAGCGTTGGGCGGGACGGCAGTCGTTGCCGGAGGCATTAACTACGGCCTTAAGACCGCTCAAGCAGCCGCCGAAGCCACCGCAATGGAAGGCGAATGGATCACCGCAGCCTGCTGGCACAACTGCGGCGGTCAGCGCTGCTTGCTCAAGGCGCAGGTGGTGGATGGTGTCGTTCAGAAAGTCAAGACGGATGACACCCACGAAGATACTGATGATTACCCGCAACTGCGTGCCTGTGCACGCGGACGTTCACAGCAACATCAAGTTCTCGGGGCGGATCGCTTGAAATACCCCATGAAGCGCAAGAATTGGGAACCTGGCGGCGGCAAGAAGGAATTGCGCGGCCAGGATGAATGGGTCCGCATCTCCTGGGAAGAAGCATTGGATATCTGTGCCAGCGAATTCCTTCGGATCAAGGAAGCATATGGCAACGAAGGCATCGTGGAACTCGGCAGTACGCTTTCACGGCCGATCCAAATGCTCGGCGGAGCCATCAAGACCTGGGGCACCACTTCGTGGGGCACCTGGTACTATACCGGTCCCTTTATCGGTCTCGGTGACGGGCTCAGTAATACCAGCAACAACGATCGGCTTGACATGCGCAAGAGCAATCTGATCGTGATCTTCGGCGGCAACCCGGCCTGGAGTTCGCAAGGGAATGCGATGAAATTCTACATGGATGCCAAGAAAGCCGGCGCCAAGTTCATTTTCATCGACCCCTTCTACAGTGACTCCGCCATGGTGCTGGCTGACGAGTGGGTGCCGATCCGTCCTGGAACAGACCACCCGCTGGTACTTGCCATGGCGCACACCATCCTGACCGAGGATGACCCGATCCTGAATCCCTTGATCGACTGGGACTTCTTGAATCGCTGCACGATCGGTTTTGACCGCGACCATCTTCCGGAAGGCGTTGACCCCAAGGAAAACTTCAAGGATTATGTTCTGGGCACGTACGACCGCATGCCCAAGACCCCTGAATGGGCTTCTGAGATCTGCGGGGTTGCCCCCTACAAGATTCGGGCTCTGGCGCGCGAAATTGCCATGACGAAGCGTGTGTCATTGCTGACCGCCTGGTCGGCCGCCCGCACCAACAATTCCGACACCTGGCCCCAGGTTTTCATGACCCTCGGCGCCATGACCGGAAACATCGGGCAGTCTGGACGGATGACCGGCGTTAGCTGCTGGGAACGGACCGCCAATGGCGGCAACCAGTTCCTGGTCGGCAGCGGTGGTTCCGGCGTTCCCAGACTCGAGGACGAAGCAATTAATATGACGGTCAACAACAACGAACTCTGGGATGCGATCCTGACCGGTCAATACACCAAGGATGCAACAGCAAAGCAGGATGTCAATATCCAGATGATCGTCCATGATGGCAGTTCTTCGCTCAACCAGAAAGTTGGCATGACCAAGGGCATCGAAGCGCACCGCAAGGTTGAGTTCGTTCTGACCCTCAATTTCGTTCCCAACACCAATGTCAAGTATTCGGATGTTGTCCTGCCTGTGACCACCATGTGGGAACGCGCTGGTTACTTTAAAGGCAACCGCGAGCACCTGATCTGGGCTCGAAAGGTGATTGACCCGATCTTTGAAACCAGGGACGATGATTGGATCGCTGCTGAACTGGGCGCCCGGCTTGGGTTTGATCCTATGGTGATCTGGCCACTCACCCCCGAGCAGATCGCCTTCAATCAACTCAAGGGATGCTGGACGCTGAATGCGGATGGCGCAACCAAGGATACCCTGGTCACAATCACCGCGGATGACATCGCGGAACTGGGTGTCGAAGGTGAACCTCAGACCGGCAAGATTAGCCTGCAAGAATTCAAAGAAAAAGGCATCTATGCGGTTCCCCGCAGGGAAGGTGACAAATACACCTTTATTTCCCATCAGGCCTTCCGGGCTGATCCGGAAGCGAACCCGCTCAAGACCACCTCAGGGAAACTGGAGATCCACTGCCAGGCCAATGCCGATTTTGTGAATAGCAAGGGCTTCACTACGATCCGGGCTATCCCGACCTACAATAAGGCCACCGAAGGCTACGAAGACACCTTCAGTGACTTTGAGAACAAGGTCAAGGGAGATTTCCCACTCCAGCTTGTTACAATTCATCACCGCCGTCGCTCCCATTCGATGCTGGACAGTGTGCCCTGGCTGCGTGAAGCCTTCCCGCAGGAATTTGCCATAAGCCAGATTGATGCCGAAGCGCGCGGCCTCAAGCATGGGGATATCGTCAAGGTCACAAGCCGTCACGGAAGCGTGATCCGGCCTCTGCTGGTCACGGAACGCCTGATGCCGGGTGTTTGCTACCTCGGTGAAGGTGCCTGGGCTGAAGTCGACGAAGCATCCGGGATCGATAAGGCTGGCGCAACCAATACTCTGAACGGTGCCATCCCAACCGGGCAAGGGCATCAGGGCTGGAACACCTGCAACGTACAGGTGGAGAAATACACCGGTCTGATCGAATTGCTGCCCGATCACAAATGGCCCCAGAGAATCCCCGTAGAGGAGGCATAAAATGACGAAACAAATGGCCTTCTATTTCGATGCAAGTGCCTGCAATGGCTGTAAAGCCTGTACGATCGCATGCAAATCCAAGAACAACCACCCGGTTGGAATTACCTGGCGCAAGGTCTATGAGTATGGCGGCGGAACCTGGATTGCTGATCCTCTGGATCCCGCGTTCCTCAAGCCCAATTTGTTCACCTATGCCTTTTCGGTGGCTTGCATGCACTGTGAAAATCCGCTCTGCATGGAGGTATGCCCGGCAGCCGCAATTTCCAAGGATGACAATGGTATTGTGCTGATCGATGGCGACCTGTGCATCGGGTGCCGTTATTGCCAGTGGGCGTGTCCCTACGGCGCTCCTGTCTTCGACGAGGAGTCTTCCCGCATGACCAAGTGCAATATGTGCGTCGATGTTGTTGCCGAGGGCGGGAAACCTTATTGCGTCGAAGCCTGCGTTATGCGCGCCATGGACTTTGGCGAACTCGAAGAATTGCGAGCCAAGTACGGCAACGAGAATGCCATCGAACCCCTGCCGCCAGCCAGCATTACCAGCCCGTCCCTGGTCATAACCCCGCATCGCCATTCACAACCGAGCGGTAAGGGCACCGGCCGGATCCTGGAGGAGGTGTGACATGACTCTGCGTGATTGGTCGCTGATCGTCTTTACCATTCTTGTCCAAATGTCAGTCGGTTCCTTCATTGTCCTGGGTGTCGTTCATTTTTACGCCACCCGCAAGGCTGGTCTGGAGGAAGCCGACCGCATGAGTACGCGGGCATTGCTGGCGATCGTGCCGGTCCTGGTGCTGGCATTTCTTGCCTCCCTTTTGCATCTTGGGAGTCCCACGAATGCCTACTTTGCCGTGAATAACCTCGGCACGTCCTGGTTGAGCCGGGAGATACTCTTTGGCGTTTCCTTTGCCGTCATCGCCACCATCTATGCCTTCCTGCAGTGGCGCAAACTTGGTCCCGTTGTCTTGCGGATCATCATCGGCTGGATCGCCGCCCTCGTGGGTCTGGCTCTGGTCTACAGCATGTCCAATGTCTACATGATACCCACCCAGCCCTCCTGGAATACCTTTGCCACCCCGGTATCCTTCTACGCGACCACCTTCCTGCTTGGCTTGTTTGCCATGGGCGTGGCTTTTGTTGCCAATTACGCCTACTATCAAAGGAAAAAGGTCGGGTGTGCTGAAGCGCAATGTGAATTGATGCGCGGCGCGTTGAGTGGGATTGCTGTGGCTTCAATAATCCTGGTCGGCATCGAATTGGTCGTGCTGCCGGTCTACGTTGCTGTACTGGCAACAGGTTCTGCTGCCGCAATGGAAAGCCTCAGGATGATGACGGGTCCGTACCTTGCCCTGTTCATCCTGCGCATCGTGCTTTCCTTCCTCGGCGCGGGAGTATTAGCCTTCTTCCTCTATCGCAACGCCTCCAGCCCTGGTCGGGAGAAAGTGCTCGCTTACCTGGCGTATGCTGCCTTCATCGTTGTCTTGGCGGCAGAGGTCATCGGACGCATCATTTTTTACAACACGCACGTGAACATCGGCCTCTAGCCTCTCGACCTTTGGCAGACTCTCAGTAGTAAATGTGGGGAGACAGGCAACTGTCTCCCCACATTCTCATCCCGGATGATGACAAAAAAACCCTCCCGGCTCCTGCTGTCTTTTTATTTAATTGCCGCGTGTTTGATCGCTGTTGGTTTGATCGCCGCTTCCCGGCAGGATCCACTTCCCGGGGTCATTCAGATCTCATCCAGTGGATACGGACGCGGGCATGCCGTTGCCTATTCTCCGGATGGCACCCTTCTGGTGGTCGGCTCCTCTCTGGGGATCCAATTCTACGACACCTCCACATTGGACTTGGTGAATTCCATACCAACTGGATCCTGGGTGCGTTCCCTTGCCTTCTCCCCGGATGGATTAACATTAGCCACCGGTTCCTACGATTCAACTGTGCGCATCTGGCGGGTGCGTGACGGTGCATTGCTGCAGGAGTTGAAAGGACACACTGCCTGGGTGCGTGCCGTGGCATTCTCCCCGGATGGCAGCCTGCTGGCAACAGCCTCCGATGACAACACCGTGCGCCTGTGGCGTCTGGACGATTGGACTTCGATGCGCGTCATGGAGCAGGGTACCGCCGGGATCAGAGCGCTGGCTTTCTCTCCCGACGGCTCGCTGCTCGCCACAGGTGGTTTTGATGACATGATCCGGTTGTGGCGCCTGGAAGATGGCGCCTTGCTGCACGAGCTGACCGGGCACAAGGGTTGGATCCGTGCCCTGGCGTTCTCCCCGGATGGTCTCCGTTTGGCGAGCGGTGGTTTCGATGCCACCGTGCGCCTGTGGGATGTGCAGTCAGGCGAGATCCTGGTCACCCGCAGCGAGCACACCTCCAGCGTGCTCGCTCTGGCATTCTCTCCCGATGGTTCTCTGCTCGCCTCCGCCTCGGTGGATACCACCGTCCGTTTATGGAGCATGCCCTTGCTGGAACCTTTCGACTTGCTGCAGGGACATGAAGATTTCGTTTATGCGGTTGCTTTCTCCCCCCGGGACGCCACTCTGGCCTCCACCGCCATGGATAATACAGTGCGCTTGTGGGTGGTGCCGCAGCAAGCCAGTTCAGAGGCGCTCCAGACCGTTCCCTCTCCCAGCAACTGCATGGCATGCCATCACCCACGCGGGTCGATTGGTCCGCCGCGCGTCATCGAGCCGGGATGCGAAGTCTGCCATGGCGAAGGCACCCTGGTGCTCAACTGGTGCACGTTCTTCCCCCGCTCACCGGGTGAGACGACGTTATCGGTCACGCTCAGTCCCACTGCCGGGTCGGGTGTGTTCACCCAGAGCGATGTCTCTGCGGTGGTGATCTACACCCCTGGAAATGGGGAGGTCATGTACGGGCAGATGGATTTTGCCTTCCCGCTGGTCGTACGCGGGGAGGTCTTCTATACCGGAGACCTGGAGGATGTGTCGCTCACCCTTGAGGTGATCTCGGAGGGTGAGGTCGTGGATCGTGCTGTCGAGCGCCCCAGCCCCGATGGGTCTTTTGTCTTCGACCTGGTTGGAAATCTGGGCGGATTGACCCCGGCGATTCCCCAGCGCAGTGAAGAAGATCCCTGCCTCGCCTGTCATAAAGACAACTTCGATGCCGCCCTGCCATACCAGGGCTCTGTATACCTGCGGGTCAAAATGAGCGTGGGGGATGAGCTGCAGGCATGGGATGAGCGCTTGATTTACGTGGACACCGGTGGCACGGTTACGATCCCATTGAGTCTTGCGCTGGAGGACGGCACCTTTGTGCAGGACATCCCCATGCAAGCCTACACCCGCCTCTACGAGTGGCGCGGCCGGAACTTCACTGCTCTCAGCGACTCGGATGGCGAGGCAGATCTGCAGGTGGAAGTGCTCTCGCATGTACCTGTCACCTACCAGTTCTCGGTCCCCCCGGTGGTCGTGGCTGGTGTGTACTATGAAAGCCTCGAGTCGATCGAACTCACCCTGCCGCCAGGCACCACCACTGTCCCCACAGTGACTCTCACGGTGCGTGCCAGCCTGGGGAGCATCGCTGGTCATGTGGAAAGCGTTTCCACCCCGCTCGAGGTCTGGATCGTCCAGTCTCCTTCGGGCTTTACCCGCACGGTATCCACCTCCATGCAGGGTGATTTCTCCCTCGGCGACCTGCCCGTCGGCGAATACCTGGTCACCTTCGATCCGGCCGCGCTTGCCTCTCTCGGTCTGTCACTCCCCGCGCAGCGCGTCGATCTTTCCGCCGAACTCTCGGCGCAGGTCCAATTCCAGCCTGAGCCGCTGCCGGGTGATCTGCTCTCCGGGGTCGTCACAGCGGAGGATGGCGCCTGGCTTCCCTTTGCTTGGGTGGCTGCTGCCGACCAAGTTGGGCAACTGGATCCCGACCAGGGCACTTATCTATTGGTTGGTTTGCCTGAAAGCGATGTTGAGGTGGTCGTCACCGCGCCGGGCTTCTACAGCCAGGCACGCCCATTGCAGGAGCCGCCTGTCGACTTCTCCCTGGTTTTCAACCCGGAAATGGGGATATTCCCCTGGGGCGCGGGCAGCCTCTTCCTCCCACCTGAGACGGTTGCCAGCGGGGAAGGTCTCCTTTTCGACTTCACCCAGGGCTGGATGTGGGGTCAGGGGGGCGGTGCGGAACAGCCCCTCGTTCTGCTTGTGGATGATGTGCGTATCGAAATAGCCTCCGGACGCTTCGCATTGGAACGCATCCCGGCACAGGCGGCCTGGTTCTACCTTCTGGAGGGCACTGCCAGCGTCCAGCCTTCGGTTGACGCTGCGCTGGATATGACTGCCGGTCAGATGCTGCGCATCTTCGATTCTGATCCTCTCCAGGCGGTGGCGTACAAGCCTGCTGTTGTGCGCGCCCTCAATCCCGTGAAGTCATCCCCCCTTGTCGCTCTTTGGCAGCCCACACTGTGGCAGCGGATCGAGTCTGGCATTGAGATATTTGGGGTGGGAAGCGCAAAAGTAGTGACATTTGTAACCTATCTGGTAATAATTATCTCATTACTGGCTATCCCCCTTTCTGGAGTATACTGGTGGCTCAAAAAACGTCAAAAAAGAAGGTAAAAGGGAAAATCCATGACCGATAAAAGAAAACGGGAAGAACTGACTGAGATCCTTATCGGAGAAATGCTTTTATTTGGATTGCTGGGAAAGGTTATCTATTCACAACCGGAGCGCAAGTTCCTTCAATCGCTTATTGATGAGGATGTGTTCAGCGAAGCCCCCTTTGGCAGTGAGCATGCAGACATCGTTACCGGTCTGGGATTGCTCTCGAACTGGTGCGCCGCGAATCGTTCCGGAATTACACCCGAAACCATTCTGGATCTACAGGCGGAATACACCCGGGTATTCGTTGGTACCGAGCGGGTCCTGGCGCCTTTCTGGGAATCGGTTTACTTTAGCGAAGGGCGCATGGTCTTTCAGGAACAGACCCTGCAGGTTCGTAAATGGTATCGCAGTTACGGTCTGGAACCGGAAAAATTGAACGCTGAACCGGATGACCATATCGGACTCGAGATGGGTTTTGTTTCACACCTCGCCAAACTGGGGCTCGAGGCACTTGACCAGGAGGATGATGTGAAACTGGAGGGATTGCTTGCCGCCCAACGACAATTCATGTCCGAGCACCTGCTTCGCTGGGGACCTGAGTGGTGTTCCCTGGTGGAGAAACACGCAAAAACAGATTTCTATCGCGGCCTTGCGCGACTCACGCTCGGGACGCTGCTGTCTGCCGCCGCCTGGTTGGATATCAAGATCCCCGCGGATTTGCCTGCATGAGTCTGCTTTCTGCTGCCGAACGCTTTGCTGCGATGGATCGCAGTTCGGTCGCATTCGACCCCAAACGCTGCCTCCACTCCAGTGATCGTTTCGCCGAATGTGATGCCTGTTTCCGCATCTGCCCGGTTGAGGCGATCCACCCCGGGAAACCACCCGCACTGGAGACGGAGAAATGCACCCATTGCCTGGCGTGCCTTCCGGTTTGCCCACCGGGCGCGTTTCGTGCCCAGGAATACCTCTCTGCTTTGTTGAATTGCATCACCCGCTGCGAAGGCTCCGCCATCGAACTGCTGTGCGGACACAATCCGCATACGGATCGGGCTGTCAACCCGCAGGCAACAGGGCTGCTGGTCCATGATTGTCTCGCCGGTATTGGGGCTGGCGGTTATGCAGCCCTCGCTGCTCTCGGCTTGGAGGAGGTCACCCTTCGCCTGGATGCGTGCCCTGCCTGTCCCTGGGGCAGCCTGAAATCGGCGATCGAGGCCCAGGTGGAACAAGCCCGCCTCCTGCTCGCTCCCTGGCAGAAGGAGGGGATGATCCGCACTGCAACAGAGGCCGGCGAACCCGGTGCAAACCCGATCCTGGATGTCAACAATCCCCCACTTACCCGCCGCGACTTGATCAGGCTGGCTGCCCGGCAGGGACAGGTGGCTGCCGCCCGCGCCATGGACCTGCAAACCGTCCCCGGGTCCAAACAACCCGGGCATGACCGCCTGCGCTTGCTGGGCGCCCTCAAGCATCTCCACGAGCCATCCTCCTCCTGCGATCCGCACCTGGCGGGTGGTAATTTTGCCCTGGTTTCCATTTCCGAAGCGTGCACCATTTGCGGTGCCTGTGCCCGCGCCTGCCCCACCTCTGCCATCGGCATGACATTGATACAGGAGCAGCAGACCTTCCTGCTCGATTTCACACCCTCGCTCTGCATCGCCTGCGAGATGTGCATCCACGTTTGCGAACCCGGCGCAGTGACTGTGCGCCATGATCCACCTTTCTCAGCGGTCTTCGGTTCACCCGCACCGGTGACCCTGCTGCAGGGCGATTTTGCCCGCTGCGAGACCTGCAAGGCTGTCTACCCTGCCCGCGCTGGCACGCACCTGTGCCCGGTATGTGAATACCGTCTCAAGAACCCGTTCGGTTCGCGCCTGCCTTCCAGTTTCAGGAAGGTGACCCCTCAGCAGGGCGGGGAGAGGACCAAATGATCCGGGAGATCGAGCGCGCCAGCCTCGACCTCATCCGAAATCCGGTCATGCGCGCCTATGTCGGGCGTTACCTGGACATCCAGGATGATTTCCTCGAACAGGTCCGCCGCAGCGGTATCGATCTTGATCCGCGCGATGAACGCCCGCTCGTGGCAGAGAAACTCGCCGCGCTGCGCAGCAAAGGCGCCCGTCTCCGCAATGACACCCGCAGCACCTACATCAATCGCATTTCAGATGCCTGCCTTGCCTGTCAGACAGGCGTGGGCAGCGCGACCTACTTCCTTTCCCTCAAGTGCCACCGGGATTGCTTCTATTGTTTCAATCCGAACCAGGAGAATTACGAGTTCCATGTCGATCACCTGCACCCGGTCCTGGATGAATTGGATCGGCTGCACCGCTCGAACCAGAAGGTTGCCCATCTTGCCCTCACGGGTGGAGAGCCCCTGCTCTACGTGCAGGAGACCCTGGCTTTCTTCCGCCAGGCGCACCAGTATTTCCCGAAAGCCTACCTGCGCCTCTACACCTGCGGCGATCATGTAAATGAAGAGATCCTGCAGGGACTCAAGGATGCCGGGCTGGATGAGATCCGTTTCAGCATCCGTGTCCACGACCTGGAAAAGGGCACCCGCAGCACTCTGGATCGCATCGCCCTTGCCGGTTCATACATCCCGCAGGTGATGGTTGAAATGCCTGTCCTGCCGGATACCTTTGAGGTGATGAAAGACCTGCTGGTCGAGTTGGACCGCATCGGGATCCACAGCATCAACCTGCTCGAGTTCTGTTACCCTCTCAATAATGCGGAAATGTTCCGCGCCAAAGGATACCGGGTCAAATCCCATCCTTACCGGGTCATGTATGATTACTGGTACGCCGGCGGTCTCCCGGTAGCCGGCAGCGAACTTGTCTGCCTCGACTTGCTCGAATTCGCGCTCAATTCCGGTCTTAAGATGGGCGTGCATTATTGCTCCCTCGAGAACAAGCACACCGGTCAGATCTACCAGCAGAACACCAGCAACCCGCTTCCACGCACCAAGTTCTTCTCGCCGCGCGATTATTTCCTCAAAAGCGCCAAGGTCTTTGGAGATGATGTTGCCCCCGTGCGTCTTCTTTTTGAAAAAAATGGATTTGACCGCTTTGAAATCCATGAGGAGTACAATTACCTCGAGTTCCATGTCAGTCAGATCCGGTCCTTGAAGAAGTTGGGTGTCCAGGTCGGTCTCTGCACCAGTGTTTTCGAGAAACGCGGCAGCGATACATACCTGCGCGAGCTCAAGGTTGATCTGGTCACACCGGATGAATTCATCTTATCAAAGGATCTATAAGGAGTAGAAAACATGCCATTCCATTTTGGGACCACTGAATTGATCATCATCCTGGTCATCGTCTTGCTCCTCTTCGGGGTGGGGCGCATCGGCAAGATCGCCGGTGAGATGGGCAAGGGCATCCGTGAATTCCGCACGGGTCTGAAAGATGAGAAGGATGTCGGTGAGGGTACCCCGAAGACGGAAGCCGGGAGTGATACCACCAAGGCTAAAGAGTAACCCGGCATGTGTTTTCTATGACAACACCGCTTAAAAAACGCAAACGCTCGTGGCGGGAGTACGCGGGTGCATTGGGGCGTGCCCATAAAAAAGCCAGTGTTCAGCTGGCAGGTTCCCAACCGCTGCTTGCGCACCTCAACGAACTCCGCCAGCGGATCTTCAAAGCCTTCATCGCTGTGGTCGTCTCCACAGGACTGACGTTTGCGTTCGCCAACCAGTTGATCGACTACCTGGCGATCCCCATTGGCGGCAGTGAAGCGCTGGTCTCGATTGAGGTCACCGAGAATGTTGCCATCTTTATGCGCGTCTCTCTTCTCGGCGGGCTTGTTTTCGGCATGCCCATCATCCTTTACCAGTTATTGCGGTTCCTCCTGCCGGGTTTGAACAAACGGGAAAAGGGCTGGCTGTTGTTTGGTGTGCCGGTCGCCAGCCTGTTGTTCCTTTCGGGTGTTGCCTTCGCCTGGTTCGTCATGATCCCCACCGCCATCCCATTTCTGGTCACGTTCACAGGCATCCGAACCCAGGTTCGTCCGCAAAACTATTTCCATTTCATCACCAACCTTATGTTCTGGATCGGGGTATGCTTTGAACTGCCTCTGGTGATGATGATCCTGGCAAAATTAAGGTTCATTACCGCCAGGATACTGATCAAAGGCTGGCGCTATGCAATTGTCCTGATCGCTGTGGTGGCAGCGGCTGTAACCCCCACTGTGGACCCCATAAATATGGGATTGATCATGCTGCCTCTGTTTGTTTTGTATGTCTTAAGCATCCTGCTGGCGGCGATTGCCGGGAGGCGTTGAAATAATGGACAGTATCCTTGGCATTGGGATGAACGAGCTGATCGTTATTTTATTGCTGGCGGCGATCATATTGGGACCTGAACGATTGGTGCGTTCTGCCCGCGAGGTTGGCAGGTTCGTTCGGAATGTTAAGAATTATTTCTCTTCCCTGACGGATGAATTAAAAACAGAATTGGAAGTTGTGGACGAAATCAACAAAGTAAAAAACGACTTGACCAAGAAATAACGACTCCTGATAAGTCATTGGTTCATGGCGACTGGAAACTACCCGTTCGAGTGAGGTGAAGATCCGCCCAAGGAGTGGTGCTGAACTGTAAAGTGGTCGTATAATAAGAAATCTCCGAGCCTGGTTGTCTGTCAGTCAATCTTATGACCACCAGGCCGGTCAGCCCCCCGGGGCTGACCCCGGTTGGAAGCGGAAACGCGCCGACCCCCCGCGCTGATGCGCCTTGGAAAGGAGACCCTCAGTTCGCATGCTGTGCGGCTGTCTCTTTTCCTGTGGAGACAGCCTTTTGTTTTTCTGATGCCAGGACCCAGGCACCTTCCTGTGCTCATGAAAGAATGGTGAAACAGAAGCAGGTTAAGCGAAACTCAAATATATATCTGGATACTCCGATCCGCCTGACCTAAAGTCCCACGCCACGGTCAGCGGACAGCGCTCTGAAGCGCCAGGTCTCCCTGGAAACGGGTTGACCCCCCGACGTCCTGCCATGGTGCGGACCGAATTGGAAAGGAGTGCAAGTCTGTGCAGTCGTTTGCCATCAACTCGCCCGATGAAATCCTCGCGAGAGTTCTCCATCAACCCAACGCCGCAGCGCGGATCTTGTTGATCACAGGTCCAAGCGGATCGGGAAAGACCCGCTGGTGCTTGGAATTGGTTGATTCCGCCCGCCGCAGGGGTCTTAAGGTTGCCGGATTGATCTCCCCTGCCGTCTTCGAGGATGGCAGGAAGACCGGCATCAACCTGCTTGATGTGGAGAGCGGTGAGCAGCGCTGTCTGGCGCGTCGCAAGGGGACGGGTCCGGAGGGGATCGTCGTGGGTGGATGGAACCTCGATCCTGAGGTCCTGGAATGGGGAAATAGTGTCCTGGGAACCATACGGCATACACCCATTCTCGTCCTCGACGAGATCGGTCCGCTTGAATTGAGATCCAACCACGGGTTGAACGGCGCCTTCAGCCTGGTTGATTCCCATTTCCATCGTCTCGCCTGCATCACCATTCGTCCGACGCTGCTTCCCGCCGCCCTGGAGCGCTGGCACTCGGCACGATGCCACACCCTGCCGTCACCGCGGGAGGCTGCATGATCCGGGTGGAGGGTCTTTCGGTCTGGTATGGCAGCCAGCCCGCTCTGCAGGCGATCGATCTCCATGTGCAGCAGGGTGAATGCATCCTCGTCACCGGTCCATCGGGCTGCGGCAAGAGCACCCTCGGGCGCGTCCTGGCTGGTCTTATTCCGCATGCCATCCCCGCCCGCCTGGAAGGCATCGTTGAAGTGGACGGCAGGTCGGTTCCCGGGGGGACCCTGCCCGAACTCGCCTGCTCCATCGGCATGGTCTTCCAGAACCCCTCCGCCCAGTTGTTCCACTTGCGCGTTTCGGATGAGATCGCTTTTGGTCCCCGTAACCTGGGGCTGACCGAGGCGCAGGTCTGGGCGCGCGTCGACTGGGCGCTGGATGCCACCGGGCTGGGACCATTGCGCGAAGCCCGGCCTGCCGACCTGTCCGGGGGACAGAAGCAGAAGGTTGCCATCGCCGCCGCCCTTGCCATGCAGCCCCGCCTGCTCATCCTCGACGAACCCACCGCCTCGCTCGATGTGCCTGGCGCCCAACTGGTCATCCAAACCCTGCAGGACCTGCGCCGCCAGGTTGGCATGACCCTGGTTGTCATCGAGCACCGCCTGGCGGAGGTCGCCCGCCTGTGCGAGCGCGCCATCATCATGGACGAGGGGCGCATCGTGGTCGACGGTCCCTTCAAGAAGGTGCTTTCTGATCCCGCCCACCTCGCCCGATTTGGTCTGCGCCGCCCGGTCGAGACCGCCCCGGTCCCCTGGCGCCAGCTGCTCCAGCCCAACGGGCACCCGGCAGGCGGAGCCTCCCCTTTGCTCGAACTGCAGGGGGTTACAGCCGGCTATGGGCGGCAGGCTGTCCTGCAGGATGTGGACCTGACGTTCTACGAAGGCGAGTTCGCCGCCCTGGTGGGCGATAACGGTGCCGGCAAGACCACCCTGGCGCTCACCGCCGCCGGTCTGCTCAAGCCCCGCCGCGGCAGGGTGGTCTACCGCCAACGCCGCAAGCCCCTCCCCGGTCTGGATATCGCCCTGCTCTTCCAGAACCCGCTCGACCAGTTGTTCAACGACAGCGTCGAGCAGGAGGTGGCGTTCGCCCCCCGCAACTATGCCCGCTTCGACCCTGCCGCCCATGAACGGACCCTCAGCAGCACAGACCTGCTTGACCTGCGCCCGCGTTCCCCCCTCAGCCTGTCCACCGGGCAGCAGCAGCGCACCGCCCTTGCCGCCTGCCTCGCGCTTGCCCCGCGCCTCCTGATCCTTGATGAGCCCACCCTCGGTCAGGATTGGCGCCATCTCGAGCAAATGATGGGCTTCCTCGGGCAGTTGAACAGGTCCGGCACTGCCATCCTGCTCATCTCCCACGATTACAAGCTCGTCCATCGCTACGCCCGGCGGGTCATCCTGCTGGAGAACGGTCGCCTCGCCCTGGACGGCACGATCCCGTATTCCCCGGCAGGCGACGCTGCCCAGGTCCCCCTGCCTCCCGCCGTCCCTTCGGATCTTATTCCTGCATAGGAGGATAGATGAAATTTACCACCCGTCAACTCGTCACCCTGGCTGTCTTCGGAGCCCTGTGGGGCGCGGTGGAGATCAGCCTCGGCTCGCTGCTCAAGGCGCTCAACCTCCCCCTCAGCGGCGCCATCCTCGCTGCCGTTGGGCTGATGATCGCCATGATCGGACGCCTGTTCGTCCCGCGCCGCGGCACCACCCTCTTCATCGGCGTCATTGCCATGGTGCTCAAGATCTTCAGCATCGGCAGCATCATCTTGGGACCCATGATCGGCATCCTGGCAGAAGCCGTCCTGGCGGAGATCGTCCTCTCGCTCTTCAAGAAGCCCAGCCTGCCTGCCTTCCTGCTGGCGGGAATCGCCGGCAGCCTGTGGGTCGTCGTTCAGCCCTTCGTCACCGGGCTGCTTCTCTTCGGCCGCGACCTGTTCACCGTCTGGCTCGACCTGCTCGACCTGGGGCAGCGCCTCTTTGGCATTGATACCAGCGCCGCAGTGCTCATTGTCCTCATCCTGGCGGTCGTCCATGTCCTCATCGGTATGCTCGGCGGTTGGATGGCATGGACCATTGGAAGATCGCTGCTCGCCCGCATGCCGAACATGCAATCCGGATCCATTTGAAAGGAGTATTCCATGCAAGCCAAACTGAAATTCACCCTGTTTTCCCTCCTGCTGGCGGCGGTCATCCTCACCGCCTGCGCCCCCGCGGCTGACGCCCCTTCCGGTGCGGAGCCGATCCTGGTCGTCTCCGGCGGGGAGGTATCCGTTGAGTACACCGCTGCCGACCTGGAAGCCCTCGGTCCGGTGCAAGCCACCTTCTTGGACGTCACCTACCTTGGCATTCCACTCACCGTCCTGCTCGAAGATGCCGGCTTCGACCCCGCCGCGCTGCGTGCCGTCAAGGTTGTCGCCCTGGACGGTTACTCCGTCAACTATGAGCCGGATTTCTTCCTCCTGCCCGACACGCTCGTATCCTATGCCCGCCTGGATGCCCCCCTGGCGGAGGATGAACTGCCCTTCCGCATGGTGCTGCCCGCCGCCGAGGGCAAGATGAACGTCCGCCAGTTGACCGAGGTGCAAGCCATCCCGTGAACATGAAAGCCTCCCGCCCACCCGACCGCCTCCGCCGCTCTGCTTCCGCCTGGCTCGGCAGCCTGGGACACATCCTCCTGCTCGTCTGGATGTTCTCTCTGGTCTTGATCGTGCCGCCTGCCCGCCTGTGGCTAAGTGCGCTGCTCTGCCTGGCGGTGGCGGTCGTGCTCTACCCTGCCTCCTTCCTCCGCCTGCTGCGCTGGCGCACCCTGCTGCTGCTTGCCATGGTCTTCCTTGCCAGCCTGTTCTTCGGGGCGCAGCAGCCGGATGCCCGCCTGCTCGGCATCCCCTATTCCACCGCCGGGCTGGTGGGCGGGCTGCAGATGGTGCTGCGGGCAGTCGTCATCCTGGTGGCTGTGGACGGTTTCTCCGCCGCGGTCGAGATCGGTGAGGTGGCGGGCATGTTCGAGCGTCTCGGCTTGCGCGGCTTGGGCTTTTCCATCGGGGTGGCGTTCAACCTGCTGCCCGCCTTGCGCCAGGCAGCCGTCACCACCTGGCACGCCATGTGGATGCGCGGCGGTCTGCGCGCCCGCCGCCTGCACGCCTTGCGCCTGATGCTTGTCACCATCATCACCAATGCCCTGCGGCGCGGTGACGAGATCGCCCTGGCTGCCGAAGCGCGCGCCTTCACCCCCGAACGCAGCCGCGCCATCCCCCTGCGCCGCGGCCGGCTGGACCGCTGGCTGATACTGCCCCTGCTTGCCGTTCTGCTGGCGGTGCTCCTGGTCCCGCTGTGGAGCATGCCCTGACCGCCTCGATAATAAAAGAGCCGCCTCATGCGGCGGCTCGATGGTGCGTATCCGGTCCTACTTGGCGGCGTAGCGCCTGGCAACTGCCTCCCAGTTGACCACGTTCCACCAGTTGCTGGTGTACTCGGCGCGGCGGTTCTGGTACTTGAGGTAATAGGCGTGTTCCCAGACATCCAGCCCCAGCACGGGCAGCATGCCCTCGGAGAGCGGGTTGTCCTGGTTGGGCGTCGAAAGGATGGACAGGTCCTTGCCCTTGCGCACCAGCCATGCCCAGCCGGAACCGAAGCGCCCGTTGGCGGCTTTTTCGAACTCGCTCTTGAAGGCATCGAACGAACCGAAAGCCGAGTCGAGCGCGGCAGACAGATCGCCGCTCGGCGTGCCGCCGCCAGGTGCCATGATCTCCCAGAACAGGTCGTGGTTCCAGGTGCCGCCGCCGTGGTTGCGCACCGCGGCGCGGATGTCCTCGGGGACGGCGTTCAGGTCCGCCAGCAGGGCTTCGATGCTTTTCCCTGCCAGTTCGGGGTGCTTCTCCAGCGCCGCGTTCAGGTTGTTGACATACGCGGCGTGATGCTTGTCGTGATGGATCTGCATGGTGGCGGCGTCGATGAACGGCTCGAGCGCTTCGTATGCATAGGGTAGGGGTTTGAGTTGGAATGCCATGGTTGTTCTCCTTTGATCGGTCTCTAGAGATTGGATGCCTGTTGGGGTAATAAGTTGCATATTTATGATAGTAATTATCTAAATATAATCAATTTCACTCCCCCGGTCAAGCGCTTGCGCAGGCGATTGACAGCCACTCTCTTTGCGGTATAATCCCACTCCGCAGGGCCGACTAGCTCAACTGGCAGAGCAATTGACTCTTAATCAATCGGTTCAGGGTTCAAGTCCCTGGTCGGTCACCAGATATGGGGGTTAATCCCCCCCAATACCCCCAGATATGGGGTAAAAAGAACCTCCTGAAGTCAGGAGGCTCTTTTTTTACAGCAACCTTACAGCAACCCAAATCAAGGATACTTTCCGATAACAAGTCTATCCTTCTGGATCTTCATCTGGTGGTATCCAAGGTGTCTCA